>JBKQKT010000651.1:0-14482 GCA_052147365.1 Candidatus Korobacteraceae bacterium
GTTCGAGATGGTTGATCTCGTCGGCCTCGATACTCGCCTGCACATCCTCGAATACCTTCACAAGGCGCTGGGCGAAAAGTTTCGTCCCGCGCCGCTCATGGTGCAGTACGTGAAGGCCGGACGCCTGGGCCGCAAAGCTGGTCGCGGTGTCTATGAATATCCCGGACAAGAACCGGGACGGCAGACGGTCGCCGGAGCAACCGAGGACAATAAGAAATAACGTCTTGGCTTATTCTCCTAGCCTCCGACCCCCAGTCCCTAATCCCTGCCTTCTCCTCTCTTCGCTTCTGACGAATTTTCGACCAACTTTCAACGACTTACAGACAATTTGGCACCTGTAAATCATTACAGGTCAAGAAGTTACCTATAAGCCAAATGTAATCAGGAGTTTATCTGATACGCGGCAAAATATTGAGCCCCAATGGTTTACATGGAATTTATTGAAGGACAAGTACTTAGCGCCTTTATCTCCTCAAGACACGCCAAGTTTCGGCCAGCCACCCCAAATCCAACGAATTGGATAATCCAAGGGAGAATGGGTCGTCGGTTGCCACAGGTTTCGTCCCTGAGCCTTTGAGCTGACTTGCAAAAGAACTTGACTCGCCGAGGCACACAACAATCCGGCGGGTGAGCACACTGGGTGCCCGGTCGCAGCGTATCCCAGAATCCCGGGCTGTTCAAGTTACGAAGGTACAGGTCAGGTAACTGTACTTTCGTAACAATTGCGGGGTAGGGTAACCGTCGTGCTGGTTGGAGTGTCAGATGTGCTGCGCCATTCTTGCAACTTCAGTTGGCCGGTCATTGACCCACAATCCGCGTAGCCAGGTCCTGGGAGCCACATCTACGAGTCGCCGACTACACGTCCAAGTGACTTCCCCGAAGCGGACCTCTGGCCCGCGTTCGATACGCTGTCTTGAGCACGCCAACTTGCGACCTAAACCGAACGGCCGCTCATCCGGGTTACGTACGAGATGGGGATTTCACGACAGTAACCGAGCTTAATGGCTGACGGAAGGTCCTAGGTAGCTGGATGGATACTGTAGCCCTCAACTCTCAGCCAAACTGGATTGATCTCCTATTGCTGAGAACACAGTGCGCAGGGAGTAGCTGCCCTGGTAATCGTTGCATTAAAACCGATCGAGTCTTCGTACCAGTTGCCGTCTTTGTTGACGCCAAAGGAGATGACATCGCCAGCGTTCAGGAAAGACTTGAAGGTGAAATCCTCCCGGCCACCCGGCTTATCGGGAAACTGCGCAGGCGGGCCCAGGAGTTCTGCCCTCAAAAGCGGGGTGCCATTGTGGAATACCAATGCGACAATGCCGGTGGGATCGGTGGCGAGGATTTCGAAAAATGCGGAGACTTTATAATACCCCGCGACCGGAGCCGCCCATTGCACAATTGTGTCTTGCCCGTCATATGGCCCCGGGTGGACAAGCAGAGCGTCCGGTGGGAAGAGTTCCTGGTATTCATGAAACCAGTTCCCTGTCGTGTTGAAACCCACTAGTGGCGTGTTTACCAAGATCTTCGCAGTCCAACAAACAAAGCCCTTTGTGTACTGCGCGCAATCAGGGTTGTAGATGGGATCCAGCGTGAACGATGTTCCGGTAGCTCCGTATCCGTAGCTCCAGACACCGTTGGGGTTGGACGGACCAAAGTCCTTCGTGGCATCCCAGGTCTGAGCAACGCATGCAGTCGTTACGACTCCTAACAGCATTACTAGAATGGAAATGTATTTGCGGTGCATTGGCTTTACCTCCTCGCCATGCGGTCCGAAATGAAACAGACCACACGATGGGCGCTGGAACGCCGGGGAAAGGATGCTCGTTTTCTCGCGCGAACTCGACAGGAGTGGGTGGGAAAAAACCGGGAAATCATCTCCCTGACTACCAACCCAACCCAAATTTTCCCGCGTGCGGCAGCGGTTGTCAGTGACATATGCCACCGGGGCGAGTGACAAACGGGCAAGCCTAGGAAACGCCGAAACCCAATTCAAGATAGCTAGCGCTGAGGTTCACAGCGACCTGCCATAGGTGTTGTAATCAGGCCAACTCGCACCCTAACTCAACCGGATGGAATATGTTCCTCGGGAGTCGGCCAGCATTCGGCAACGGAATTGGCACCGCCACTTGGCCGTATAACGGCTTTTCCGCTCTCTTGCCTGAACGCGTCCTGACGGGCTGGGCACAAGGAGGCGGCCGACTTCTCGCTCATATGGCTTGCCGACGATACGGCACTGACACCGGCTCGGATTCAAGTGCTTCGCCAGCACCGGAGTGTACATGCCGCAAATGGCCAAGGCGACGGACAACGGACCATCCCGTTAGCTGGGCACGGAGCGGGCAAGTTGACGGGTAACGCCTATGCGCGGATGTGGATTTCGGCCAGCTGTCCCCAAGTCCTGTTCTGTGAAATTGAATGGACTGACTTTGGTGAATCACGCACACAGACGTTAACCTAGCACTTTCTCGTAGTCTTACTGTGATTTCTATCTCACGCTAAAGCCGAGTCGCTCGTCCAACTCTTGGAATCACCAGCAATGGCAAGTCACGGCTGTTGCGCTAACAGCAGAACACTGGGCGAAGCTTCTGGAGTTTAACCTGCGGTTGGTGCTGGAGCGGAACAGTGGCACTCAGGGAGCTGGAATCATCACCGTTCACTCGCGGACTCAGCACAGAGAATGCGCGGCGTCGCCCATCTTTGCATCCGAAAGCACTTATGAAGGAACACTCTTAAAGCCCTAAGTCCCTTTTATCAGTCTTTTGCGTATTAATCTGGCTTGCCGACGATCAAGGAGCTATCGCGTGGGTAGGAGCAAAAGGCCAGCGCCCAATCACGATGTCAGCCGTTACGGAGCCGCAGAACGTCGGTCAAAGTTGCCAGGCGTCACCACTCAGGCGGCTTCCCGTTCACCGAGGGGCAAGGAGGCTAAAGACCGTGCCATCGTTCAGGGCCCCGCCCGCGGTGGTTGCCCCGTAGAACCTCCCGTCGGTGGCTTGCACCAGCCCCGCACCGGTGCCCCCCCAGCTGTCGAAGCTATGCAGTGTGGTCAGGGTGCCCGCCGGGGTGATTTTGAAGACCGTGCCATCGTCGTTGGCCCCGCCAAAAGGGGTTGTCCCGTAGAAGTTCCCGTCGGTGGCTTGCACCAGCCCGGAAGGCTCCTCACCGTCGCCGCCGTCGAAGCTGTGCAGCGTGGTCAGCGTGCCGCTGGGGGTGATTTTGAAGACCGTGCCACAGCCCGCAACGCCCCCATAATAACAATTGTCGCTGCCCCCGCCGTGGGCGGTTGTCCCGTAGAAGCTCCCATCAGTGGCTTGCACCAGTGCGGCCCAAGGCTGGTAACCGTCAGTGCCGTCGAAGCTGTGCAGCGTGGTCAGGGCGCCTCCGGGGGTGATTTCGAAGACCGTGCCATAGTAATAGGTTCCACCACCGATCGTTGTCCCGTAGAAGTTGCCGTCGGCGGTTTGGATCAATCCGGCGTAAGGCTGCCAGCCGTCATTGTCGTCGAAGCTGTGCAGTGTGGTCAGGGCGCCGCTCGGTGTGATCTTGAACACGGTGCCACCGCCATGGATCGCGTCGTAAGGGGTTGTCCCGTAGAAGTTGCCGTCCGCGGCTTGCACCAACCCAGCGGAAGGTTGGGCGCCGTCATTGTCGTCGAAGCTGTGCAGTATGGTCAGTGTGCCTGCGGGGGTGATTTTGAAGACCACGCCGTAGCCATAGGTTCCGCCGCCGCTAGTTGTCCCGTAGAAGTTCCCGTCCGTGGCTTGCACCAGCCGGGCGCTGGGGAGAGCGCCGTCCACGCCACCGGAGAAGCGGTGCAGTGTGGCCAGCGTGCCTGCTGCGGTGACTTTAAAGACCGTGCCGCAGCCATAAGGGATGGGACAGCTCTTGCTAGCTCCACCATAATAACTTGTCCCGTAGAAGTCCCCGTCGCTGGCTTGGATGAGAGACGAAAAGGAACCAGCACCGGCCCCGTATGTTGGAGCTGCTCCGAAATTCGCCAGCGTTGTGAAGAAGACGTTCTGCGCGGGCGCGGCAATCACGGCTGCCGCACAAAACACAAGGACGATGCAGACCGTTTTCAATAAGCTAAATTCCCTCATGCTGTCCCCTTGCGGCCATGCGTACCCAAATCAGGCTACCGCAGTCCGCCTGGGTTCCGGGGGAAGAATATTCGATGGTCTTGTTTTCCACCGTGCGGCTTGGAGTCTGAGGATGGAAAAGGCCGAGAGATTCTTCTACCCGGATCCCCGGCGCAATGGTGCCAGTTGTGCAACCGTTTGTATGTGACGGTGCGCACAGAGTCATGTTACAAGCTGGAGCGGGCGAGGTTGGAGCACCAAGGCTCCAACTTAGGTGTCTCGTGCAATGCGGAAGTGGGGCGGTTCGGCGTCAAGTTGACGAGAAACGGCCTAGGCAGAGAAGTGCCACATCCCGGTGGAGAATGGATGGTCGGCAATCTTGAAGTTGGTAACCTCGACCAGAGTGTTACTCAGTATCCGACAACTGGCGGGACTCGTCGGCAATGTCCGTAAGGTCGAGTCAAGCTATTCAGCTAATGAAAATCATGTGACCGCACGTCCGAGTCGGTCACATCAACTGTCTCGACTGCACTCGGACGGAAATCACGCCGTCCTGGTTCTGCAGGACACCTTCCAGCAGCAGAAATTTCTCTGACAAAATCACAGGCGGATTTTTCTCCAAAATGTCAGGCGAGATGATGGCATTGCCGATGCCGGTTTCATCTTCCAAACTGAGAAAAACAAATCCCTTCGCCTTTCCGGCGACTGCGGCGCAATCAGGCATCCCGCGGTGCGAACATAGCTGCCATTCGGAGCTTGCTGGCCCAAACGTTTTCTGTCAAAGATCAACAATTACAGTCGAGTTCGGCTGCGAGCAGCACACAAGCACATTCCCCGGAGCGGGTATTTCGAGTGGCTCGGGTCGATAGCTAATAGAGCCGCTTATCAGACCAGTCATGCAGGTGTGGCACACCCCGGTCCGGCATGACCATCTGACCGGAACATCGCATGCTTCAGCTAGATCTAGTAAACTCTCGAACTTAGGATCCCATGCAACAGTGATTCCGCTACGCGCGAACGATACTGAGGGGCCGGGCCCGGCGGCCCCTTGCGGCAGGTGCGGCCTATGATCAACCCTCGCCACACCAGGTGTAATCGCCTCCAGGGCACCGAAGACTTCCACGTGCACGTTCCCGGCGGGCACACCCCAGCTGCGAAGTCCCTCGCGCATGCTCTGCAAGAATGGAGATGGGCCACATAGGTAGTAGTCGCCGTTACGTGGTACGCCCAGCTTTTCGAACAGAGCTACTTCAATGTGACCTGGAGCATCAAAGTCCATGCCTACTTGGTCGATTGCAGTGGGCCTGCTGTACACGATGTAACTTCGCCCGCGAGAGAGGCGTTTTAGTAGAGAGCGCGATTCTTCCGCGAATGGATGGTCGTCGCGATTGCGCGCTCCATAGATCCACCAGACCTGGCGTTGTGATCTTTCCGCGACGAGGGCTTGCAGCATCGACAATACGGGTGTCGCACCGACGCCAGCGCTTAGCAGAACAACAGGATTCTCGCCGGTTCGCAGAGTAAAACTCCCGCGCGGTGCACTAACATCCAATACATCGCCTTCGCGCGCATGGTTGCACAGAAACGAACTTCCAATTCCATTCGATTCACTCTTGACGCTGATGCGGAAGTGATCGACTCTTGGCAGGTCGGACAATGAATAACTGCGAAGAACCGGCGGCTTATCCGGATCCACTTGCAACCGCAAAACAACATATTGACCCGGCTGGGCAACAGAAGGCAGTTCTCCTTCGGTAGGCACCAGAACGAAGGATGTCACGCTGTTGCTTTCCTTGCGGATATGCGCGACTCTCATCTGCCTGAATCCGGGCCATGCGGGCGCCTGCTCCTCATTTGCGAGCCCTGGATTCCCCTTCATGGTTATTGATGCCGACTCTTGCTTGAGTATCGCCTGCAAGGACGTTTGCCATCCTATACTGAGCGCTGGGATCCGGACCGCTCGTTCAAGTTGCTCGCGAGAATGCCCGGGCAAATACAAAAGAGCATCCATGTCCGCAACCGTGATCCGTTCTGGGCCGTCGGCGACTTTTACAATGTCATCGCCCGACCCAACCTCTCCTTCCTGCAATACGCGAAAGTAAAACCCTGGTCTTCGGTGTGCCACAAGCAGGGCTGGCATGCGCGGCTCGCTCATGCGGATGCCGACTCGGAAGCACGTTACGCGCGGTTGGGTTACTTCAAAGATGGCATCGCCAATGCGGTATCGGTCACCGATGCAGACCTCGTTATCAGCAAGCCCCTCAACGGTGAAGTTCTCTCCGAACTGGCCGAAGCTGAAATCGCTGCGGCCCAGAAACTGCTCCCAGTAGTGGTAGGAGTCCATCTGATATACAAATACCGCGCGTTGCTCCCCACCGTGGCCGGCGAGATCTCCTTGCGCGTCGCCATCAATATTGAGCTTGCGCACCATCCGCCGTTCCGTTATCGGAAATTTCCAGACGGCCGTTCGGACAGTCTTGCCGTTCCAAGTGACTTCGCGTGGAACACCGACATTCACTGAAAGCAGCCGGGCCATCAGTACCTCCTCCTTCGCAGCCCGAGGCGCCTTACTACTCGGGAAAGCGGGTGAACATCAGACGCGAGAAGAAACTTGCAAGACGCTTTTCCGGCTAAATACCCTTTATTTCACCTCCGTCCATTCGGACGGAGGTACCAGTCATCCATTTCGCTGCGGCCGACACCATGAATGCGAGCAAGTCGGCGATCTCTTCCGGACGTCCGTAGCGGCTAATCCCCACTTCTTCCGGGAATTGTTTCGTCGCTTCTTCAACGCTCATGTTGTGCGCTGGCGCCCACTTCTCCAGGAAGGAGCGCCGCCGTCCAGTCATCACCGGACCCGGCACAATGCTGTTGACCTGCACGCCATCTTTAATGCCTTGTTCAGCGAAGGCTTTAGCGAGCGCAGTGATGGCTGCATTCGTTGCGGCAACCGCTGCGAAGGCGGGCTTAGGGTCAAGGGCGGCACTACCAGACATAAATACGACGGAGCCCTTCGACTTCTTGAGTGCCTCCCAAGCACATATGGTCACGCGTCGCGCGCCGTGCAACTTCAGCTCCATACCTGCTCGCCATTGCTCATCCGTCATCTCGAACAAATCAATTTGCGGCACGGCGCCCGCGAGGTTCAGCAGCGCATCAATCCTGCCGAATCGATCAATCGTTGTCTTGACAAGTGCTTCAGCAGATTCGATTTTTCCCAGATCAAGATCGCAAACAAAGGGCTCAGCTCCCGCTGCCTTTACCGCGCCGGCCACCTCTTTCAGCGCATTGGCATTTCGTGCAACCAGCACAATCGCCGCGAAGTCGCGCGCTAATCGAATTGAGGTAGATCGACCGATACCTTGGCTGGCTCCAGTAACAATTGCGACTGAATTCACAAGGTCTCCTTTTCCCGTGGGCCTTCTCAAATCCCGTTCAAGAGGACACTGCCTGCTTCGCTTCCAGGATGATGTCCACAACTTTCTGCGGCGCACTGAGCAATGGTGTGTGATCAACGACGAGCGACCGTGTCGTAGCTCTCATTCGGTTCGCCATGAAGTGTTGCGTTTTGGGGTTGATCATGCGGTCTTCTTCCGCAATCAGGAACCAGGAAGGCTTGGATCTCCACGCTGGCTTTGGAACCGGCTCTTGTATACACTTCAGCGCGATTGGCCTCTGTACAGCTGCCGATAAGGCGATTTGGTCTGCCGTCGCATGCTGCGCGAAAGCATTTCTGAAGCCTTCCGCGGGCATCCAGATGAAACCGTCGCCATCAGGAGCGAGTTGGGGCGCTTGGTCATGTCGTTCATCACGATAGAAAACCTCAGCAACGGTTTCGCCCTCGTCTGGAGCCAGCGCCGCGATGTACACCAGCGCCTTTACGCGTTCGTCATTTCCCGTAGCTATAACAGCACCCGCATAAGCGTGACCGACTAGAATCACTGGTCCCTCGGTCCGGGCGATTGCACGCTTCAATGCAGCAGTGTCATCGCCGAGTGAAGTCAGCGGGATCGGAGCAGCGAGTACTCGCAAGCCTTCTCGTTCAAGGCTGAAAATTACGTCTTTCCAACTCGAACCGTCGGCCCACGCTCCGTGAACCGCAACTACGGTAATGTTTCCAGGAACTGTCACGTCGCGAATCCTTTCCGATGTTCCAAAAGGAAGAGTTGCCCACTTCAGCCCAGAGACTTAACTGAGAAATTCCCGCATGCGCTCCGCAATGAAACCGCTGGAGTCCTCCAGCGCGAAGTGACCGGTATCAATCAGGTGCAGTTCCGCCTTCGGAAGATCTCTTTGGTAGGCCTTGGCTCCTTCGACGGTGAAGAACGGGTCGTTCTTTCCCCAGAGGATCAGCATTCTCGGCTGGCGGTTGCGGAAGTACTCATGCCAACGGTCATACAGCGCGACATTCGACTGATAGTTGAAGAGCAGATCGAGCTGAACTGAGTCATTGCCCAGACGATCGAGGAACAGTTGATCCAGCGTGTAGGCATCGGGGCTGATTTGTGAAGGGTCTTTAACGCCGTGGGTGTACTGGAACATCGTCATTTGCTTTGTCAGGAGATCGCGCACAGGCTTCTCGGTCTCGGAATTGCGATTGGCCCAGAATGGTTTCATCGGATCAAATGCAGCGCCAATGCCCTCCACGTATGCATTACCGTTCTGAACGACAATGCTTTGAATAGCATCTGGATGTCTTGAGGCAATTCGGTAGCCGACCGGCGCGCCGTAATCCTGCACATACAAGCTGAACTGCTTCAACCCCAGATTCTTGAACAGCAAGTCCTCTACGTGTTCTGCAAGGTTGTCGAAGGTGTATTCGAACTCCTGCACTCCGGGGGCGTCGCTGTAGCCAAAGCCCACATAGTCCGGAGCAATTACGTGGAGCCTGTCCGCTAATTGCGGCATCAGGTCACGGAACATGTGTGAAGAACTGGGGAAACCGTGCAAAAGTACAATCGTCGGCGAATCCTTGGATCCGGCCTCGCGATAGAAGAGCTTTCGCCCCCTGACATTGGTGTGATGATAAGTTGTCATACAACGTCCTCTCTTTTCGGTCGACTAACCGATTTCCACTGGATGGCCGATCACGTCGGGGCTTCATGACTTGGGATGTTGTGACACCATCAAAAGTTTCGTTGGTGGTCGTTCAGGTCGATTCCTCGCGCGGGTGCGATTGTCAGGCCGCCCGCAAAATCGTCTGAATGTCGATTCAATGCCGCTGTTTTTGGCGAAACTCCGCACAAGCTCGGCGCATCGTTTCCGCCGCAACCTGAAGTTCCCACGATGTTCGCTTGCATAATGGGCGGTGCATCCCTATAATCAGCCTAGACGCTATTGGCTGCGGCCGCTTGCAAGCGACATCTGATCCCGTATTGATCTGATCTTCTGCCTTTCCTGCTTCCGTTTCATTTTCAGCGCCAAATAAAATCCGAGCGGCTTCAGTTGTATCTTCGCGACTCGCATCCCGTATGCTTCCTCGCGAGACGCCTCTCCAGAAAGAAAAATTCGTTTGACTCAATTCAAAGATATGCCCCTGTCTGCTGGGCTTCAGCAGCAGCTGGCACACTTCCATTTCATTACCCCGACGCCGGTCCAGGCGTCCGCTATCCCGCCTGCACTTGAGGGCAAAGACGTACTCGCCACCGCACAAACCGGCACGGGCAAGACGCTGGCCTACCTTATCCCTCTCGTCGAACGCCTCGCGGCACAAGGTTCGCCGCGGAAAGTCTCTGCGCTCATTCTTGTGCCGACACGCGAGCTGGCTATGCAGGTCCACGAGCAATATGAAAAACTGCGTGAGCGCAAAGCTGCGCCCGCCGCGTTGATCATCGGCGGCGTGGCCGAGCAGGGCCAGATTCAAGCGATCCGCAAAGGCTCAAGCGTCATGGTTGCCACGCCTGGGAGATTGGAAGATTTCCTCGGCCGCAAGCTGGTTGACTTGCGCAGTGTGAAGATGCTGGTGCTGGATGAAGCTGACCGTATGCTTGACATGGGCTTCCTGCCAGCGATTCGCCGCATTGTCGCGCAGCTCCCTCGCGACCGGCAGACACTGTGTTTCTCGGCCACACTGGAGACTTCGGTAGCCCACCTCGTCAACGACTATATGAAGAGTCCGGTGCGGGTGGCATTGGGCTCGATCTCCAAGCCGGCAGACACTGTCGAGTTGCGCGCGTTCGAAGTATCACTGGCCGAAAAGGCGGAGGTCTTACGCCAGCTACTCTACGCCGAGAAGGGGCGAACCCTGGTCTTCGCGCGCACTAAGCGCGGAACCGAACGCCTGGCCAAGAACCTGGTGCGCGATGGATTCTCGGCAGCTATGATCCACGGCGATCGCACCCAATCGCAGCGTACCGGGGCCCTGAACGGCTTCGACCAAGGTCAGTTTCAGGTCCTGGTGGCGACCGATGTCGCCTCGCGCGGTATCCACGTCACCAATGTTGCGCATGTCATCAACTATGATCTGCCCCAGATTCCCGAAGACTTTATTCATCGCGTTGGCCGCACGGGACGGATGGGTTCGGTCGGTCTCGCCTCGACCCTGGTTTCAGGTGCAGAGGTTGGTGAGTTGCGCTCGATCGAACGGGCTTTGAAGCTGAAGATCGTACGCAAGCGCCTCACTGGCGCGGGTTCTGCGACACCCACAGTCCAAAATACGCTTTCGACGCGCACGCTATCCAGGATGGCTGGCGAAGTGTTTTCTTAGGAATATGGCCCCGTAAAGGTTTACAGCCGTCACTCTGGGAAGCAAGGTCGCGACGCATTGTCAACCCGCCCGAGCTGTGGATTACGAAGGCAGACAGCTTTCCCGCGCTCGTCAGCCCCGGTAATCTTCGGGCGAGCCCAATGCTCGCAGCCGCGTCCGGCACGGATGTATCATCGGTTTTGGGGCCTCTCGCCGTGCGTGGGTCTCTTTGGCGGCGGAAGCCGGCAAGCCGCCCAGGCCAAGTAACTGCATCTCCGTGGGGTAGATAACGCGCCCAGTGGGACGTTTAGCTGGGGCCGATTGACGCTGGCGTTGATGGCGGAAAGAATGGGGACAAAATCGAGCTACGCACCCGCCGCGGTGCTCAGCAACTTCGTGAATGGAGAGTTTGTTTCTGGCGGCCGGGAGTTTGACGACATCAACCCGGCCGACGGCACACTCATCGCGCGTGTCGCGGAAGCTGGTCCGCAGGTCGTCGATGCAGCGGTTCATGCAGCTCACCAAGCCCTGCGGGATGGCTGGGGAAGCTGGGGAATACGGCGACGGGCAGCTCTCCTGTACAAAATCGCTGAATGCATTGAGGCGCGCTTTGATCGCTTCGTCGAGGCAGAGGCGGCGGATACAGGAAAGCCGGTCGCACTCGCGTCCAGGCTGGATGTGCCCCGTGCCGCCGCGAATTTTCGCGTCTTTGCCGATCTCATCAAAACTGCGCCTCTCGAGGCGTTTGAGACCGAAACTCCCGACGGCAAGCAGGCGCTGAACTACGCCGTGCGCAAACCAGTTGGCGTGGTTGCGATTATCACGCCCTGGAACCTTCCCCTCTTGCTCATGACCTGGAAAGTGGCGCCCGCCCTGGCTTGCGGCAATGCTGTCGTTGCGAAGCCCTCGGAGGAGACTCCGGCAAGCGCGACACTGCTCGCGGAGGTGATGCGCGAAGCGGGCGTGCCGGACGGGGTCTTCAACCTGGTACACGGGTTCGGCGAAGGTTCGACTGGCGAACATCTGGTCAACCATCCCGGCATCAACGCTGTTACGTTCACCGGTGAATCCCGCACCGGCGCGGCCATCATGAAGGCGTGTGCACCACGAGTAAAGCCGGTTTCGTTCGAACTTGGCGGGAAAAACCCCGCCATTGTTTTTGCCGATTGTGACCGCGACGACACAGTTGAACAGCTAAGCGACGCCATCTTCCTTAACACCGGGCAGGTCTGTTTATGTGCGGAGCGCGTCTACGTGGAGCGGCCGATCTTCGACTGGTTCGTATCGGCGATGAAGCGGAAAGCTGAGGGGCTGCACATCGGCTGGCCTACCGATCAAACTACCCAGCTGGGGCCTCTCATCTCCGCCTCCCATCGGGAGAAAGTGCTATCGTACTTCCGGTTGGCCCGACACCTTGGCGCCACCATCGTCACCGGAGGCGGCGTTCCTGTTTTCGGCGATGCGCGGGACAACGGGTTTTATGTCCAGCCGACAATTCTGACGGGATTGCCGGAGTCCTCCGCCTGCATCAAGGACGAGATATTCGGTCCGGTGTGCCACATTGCTGCGTTCGATTCGGAAGAGGAAGCGGTTACGATGGCGAATGACACCGAGTATGGTTTGGCGGCATCGATCTGGACGACCAATCTGCAGCGGGCTCACCGAGTGGCACGGCAGATGAATGTGGGCATCACCTGGGTCAATTGCTGGTTCCTGCGCGACCTGCGAACGCCATTCGGCGGAGTGGGGTTCTCCGGCATCGGCCGCGAAGGCGGAATGCATTCACTGAATTTCTATTCGGAGCTGAACAACATTTGTATTCGACTCTGAAACAGCGAGACCAGCGGTGGGAATGAAAGCCACGGTCGTAGACGGGAAAGCCGCACCGCGCGGCCGTTTTCCGCATATCAAGCGCGCCGGCCCTTTCTTATTTGTTTCGGGTACGAGCGCCCGGCGTCCGGACAACACCATCGCCGGTGCCGAAGTGGAAGACTCCGGCACAACCCGCCTGGACATTCGGACCCAGACCCGCGCCGTCATTGAGAACGTGCGTGACATTCTGGCCAGCGCCGGCGCGGACCTGAACGATGTGGCCGAGATTTCCACGTTCCTGGTGAACATGGACGACTTTGCCGGATACAACGAGGTTTACGGCGAATACTTTGATTACAACGGCCCGGCGCGAACCACGGTCGCAGTACATCAACTGCCACATCCGCTCCTGCTGATTGAGATGAGAGCGATCGCCTACAAGCCAATTACAAGAATTGAGGAAGCGTAATGGCATCCATCAGCTCACTAAAACCCTTTAGCCTGCAGAAGTGGATTGACGAAAACCGCGACAAACTCAAGCCTCCCGTCGGCAATGCCCAGGTTTGGGAAGATGGCGAGTTCATGGTCACAGTTGTCGGCGGACCGAACCAGCGCCGCGACTTCCATGACGACCCGACGGAGGAATTTTTCTATCAACTCAAGGGCGACATCTTTCTGCGCATCATGGAAGAACCTGGCAAGCCACCGCGAGACATTCCCATCCGGCAAGGCGAGGTGTTTCTTCTGCCGAAGCACGTGCGCCATTCGCCGCAGCGCCAGGCAGACACCATTGGACTGGTGATTGAGATGCCGCGGCCGAGTGGCGCCATGGACGCATTCGAGTGGTATTGCCCGAACTGCCACAATCTCGTGCATCGCGCGGAGGTGCATCTCAAGAGCCTCGTAGGCGACCTTCCTCCCCTTTTCGACAAGTTCTACAGCAGCGAAGAACTGCGCAAGTGCGCCAAGTGCGGCACGGTCCACCCGGGGAGGGCCTAAGCATGCAGACGATTGACATCCACGCCCACTTCTTCCCGGAGTCGTGGCCGGACTTCGCGGCGCGCTTCGGCACCCCGGACTGGCCATGGCTCAATCACCTGGGAAACAGTGAAGGGATGGTTATGCTCGGGCAGCGCGAGTTCCGCCACATCCGGCAGGCCTGCTGGGACCCCGCAGTTAGGCTCGAAGAGCTGGACCGCCTCGGCGTGGACATGCAAGTCATCTCCGCAACACCCGTGCTGTTTTCGTATCATCGTCCGGCCGAACAGGCGTTGGAGGTGGCGCGTATCTTCAACGACGCAGCCCTCGAAATGTGCAGCCAGAGCAACGGTCGCCTTAAGGCGCTTTGCCAGGTGCCGCTGCAGGACATCGACGCCTCATGCGCTGAACTGACGCGATGCATGCGCGCGGGGCATATCGGCGTACAAATCGGCAATCATGTCGGGCCCAAGAATCTCGATGATCCCGGCATCGTCACCTTCCTGCATCACTGCGCGGACGAAGGTGCACCGGTGCTCGTTCATCCGTGGGACATGATGGCAACGGACCGCATGCCAAATTACATGATGCCCTGGACTGTCGGCATGCCAGCGGAAACACAGCTCGCGGTTTGTGCCCTGATTCTGAGCGGCGCCTTTGACCGCCTACCAAGAACTCTGCGTATCTGTTTTGCGCACGGCGGCGGTAGCTTCGCCTTCCTGCTTGGCCGGATGCAGAATGCGTGGCAGCATCAGCCTATTGCACGAGGGAAATCGCAACACCCTCCAAAGGCATACGTCGACCGTTTCTCCGTCGATTCCGCTGTCTTCGATCAAGGCGCTTTGCAGATGCTGGTGGAGGTGATGGGAGAGGACCGCGTCCTACTTGGCTCGGACTACCCCTATCCCCTTGGCGAGGCCCACATAGG
>JBKQKT010000652.1:0-4169 GCA_052147365.1 Candidatus Korobacteraceae bacterium
GTGGTGGATCAGATTAACGGTATTGCCACGCTTGCTCCTGACCAGACGCCCTGCGCACAGCCGTTCAAGGAGTTTCCGGCAAGTTTCTCGGACGCCGACAAAGTCCGCCTGAAGACCGCTGGTCTGGCTGCAATTAAGGACAACGTCTTGCCCGCGTATGCGAAGTTCGCGACCTTCGTGAAGGATGAATACGTTCCCAAGGGCAGAACTGAAGTTGGAGTTTGGTCTCTACCAAACGGGAACGCGATTTACGCCTTCGAGGTAAGGCGGTCCACAACTACCGACAAGACGCCGGAAGAGATCCATCAGATTGGCTTGCAGCAGGTGGCGGAGATCGAGACGCAGCAACTGGCGATCGCCAATCGGCTGGGATTCAAAGACCTGAAGTCGTTTCGTGAGTCGGTGAAAGCGAACCCTAAGTTGTACGCCCAGTCGCGTGAGCAGATTCTTGATCTCTATCGCAAGTACACGGCACAGATGAAACCCGAGTTGCCAAAGCTTTTCGGCCGCCTGCCGAAGGCCGACCTGATCGTGATGCCGGTAGAACCGTTCCGCGAGAAGGACGCGCCGGGCGCGCAGTACGTTCCCGGCACGCCGGACGGGTCGCGTCCCGGCCATGTCGAGGTGAACACCAGCGAGCCGGAGAAGCGCATGGTGATCAGCATTGAATCGACGACTTACCACGAGGGTGTTCCAGGCCATCATTTACAAGGCACGATTGCGCAGGAGGTCACGGACCTGCCTCCGTTCCGGCAACACGCCTGGTATGGCGCTTATGGCGAAGGATGGGCGCTCTACTCCGAGCGGCTGGGCAAGGAGGTCGGCTTCTATCAGGACCCGTACAGCGATTTTGGCCGGCTGGAGGACGAGATGCTGCGGGCGATCCGCCTGGTGGTTGATACCGGGCTGCATTACAAACACTGGACGCGCGATCAAGTGGTGCAATACTTCCACGACCACTCGGCGATTGATGAGCCCAATGTGCAGTCGGAAACCAACCGGTATATCGCCTGGCCGGCTCAGGCGCTGTCCTACAAGATGGGACAGTTGAAGATCCTGGAATTGCGTGCGCGGGCGCAGCAACAGCTCGGCAGCCAGTTCGACATTCGCGAGTTCCACGATCAGGTAGTCGATTCCGGGGCGCTGCCACTCGACGTGTTGGAAGAGCAGATCAACGCGTGGATCGCGCAGAAGAAGCCTATGGCGAAGGCGCAGTAATGTTGATTGATGCTACGTGGGTCGAAGAAGTCGCTCCAAAACTAGCGTCTCGAGGCCTTCCACACGCTCGAAAATTTGGTCGTTGGTTATCAGGCCGGTAGCCGATGCTTGGATGGCAGTCGCAGCCTGCAAAGCATCTGGTGTCTTTAGCCGGTGCACAGCACGAATTCGTGCTGCACGTTCTGCGATTTCCAAGCTGGGTGCGATCCAATCCAAGTTAGGAATGGTGAAAAGCAAGGCAAGAAGCTGATTCACCCGGTCCTCTTCGAAGGCGCGGTAGGGTTGAACCAGCAATTCCGTCATCGTGATGGTCGATGTGATTCCCTTGGAAGCAGGGCGTTCCAGCCAATTAAAAATGTATTCGGTGAAGGGAAGATACCGAACGTTCGCCTCCATTTGGTAAATGAAAACACTGGTGTCCAGTGCAATTGGGTTGTGAGTCGCGAGAAATGCGCGGAGACGCTCTACTCCCAACTCTGGCGTTCCTTCTGAAGATAACCGCGGGGATAGACGCCGGCCGCTATCCCGCGAATTGCGGCACGATGGGACTTCGGCTTCTCGAGGACAAGGACCTTTTCACCGCAAACGACCACCAGGATCTTGTCGCCAGGCTTAAGCCCCAGGGCCTTGCGTGCTTCGCGTGGAATCACAATCTGGTTCTTAGCTGACAGCGTCGCTTCCGTCATGCTTTACATTGTAGCATCATGTAAAGCAGCTTTGAACCATCGTTACCCTGTCTTGCGTCACCGACTGCGACTTAGTGCAAAATAGTGATCATGGACATCTATTTCCTGCGTCATGCCAGTGCCAACCACTACGATCCCGCCAAGGACGACGACAAACGGCCCATCGACAAAACGGGCGAACAGCAATGCCATGACGTCGGGCTCGCGCTCGCCGCGCTTGATCTGGAACTTGACGTTATCATATCCAGCCCGCTCACACGCGGCATCCAGACGGCGGAGATCGTTGCTGCGGAACTTGGCTACAAAGACAAGATTGTTACTGACGACGCGCTGCGTCCCGAAGCCAGCTGGAGTGCGTTCCAAGAGCTAATGACGCGTTTGGGGAAGAAGAAGGCCATCATGGTCGTCGGCCATAATCCCAGCATGACCGCGTTCCTCGTCCAGATGCTCTCCGGAAAAGGCTCGGCAGAGTTCATCGACTTCAAGAAGGGCGCGGTGGCAAAAATCGAGCAGGACGGAAGTCATTCCGCAGTCCTGAAGTGGTGCCTGACGCCGAAGGTGGCGCGAGCACTTCAGAAGGCTTCAGCG
This sequence comes from Candidatus Korobacteraceae bacterium, assembly GCA_052147365.1. Lineage (GTDB taxonomy): Bacteria > Acidobacteriota > Terriglobia > Terriglobales > Acidobacteriaceae > Bog-257. The sequence continues at coordinate 2,493 of JBKQKT010000652.1, forward strand.
AGCAGCACTCGGCCAAAAGTGGTCTCAAAATAGTCCTTCTCCTGCTCGACCGCCCAGAGCTCCAGTTCAATGCCCTCCGCCGAGTTCGGTTTTATCCTGAGACGGACGCGGCCGTCCTGCTGAATGCGCACGTGCAGCTCGCGTACGGCAGCACGGCGTCCCTGGTCCAAGGCACGTGCCAGGCGCAACAACGCGACCGCCTTCGGGACATTAACGCGGTCGTGCTCCGGCAGTAGCCGAATGATGCGATCGCTGGGCGAGGGCAGCGACTTGCCGACATAACGCGCCATAGCGGCAATGATGCGGCGCTGCAAAGGCGTATATCCGAAAATTTCCGAGTGCGCGATGACGTAATAAGTATGACGGCGCCGCCCAGAGCGATTGATGTACGCACCCACTTCGTGCAGCATCGCCGCGGCTTCGAGCCAGTCTGCGTATTCCGGCGGCATTTGATGCACTGGTTGTAAGCGGCGAAACAGCTGCATCGTGAAGTTGCGGATGCGTTGGGCGAAGGCCAGATCGGCGCCGTAATGCTTGGCCGACGCAATCAAGGCATCGTGGCGCTCTGATTCCACGCGCTCGCGCATCGCGGTGCTGCCGTTGTAGTCGGCCATCATCTGCGCCAACAAACCATCGCGCAGGCCCAGCGGCATGTAGCGGAAGGTCGAAATATTGCACAAGTGCATGAGTTCGGCGAAGACCATCGCGCCGGCGACGATGATTTCGGCGCGTCGCGGTCCGATCCCCGGCAGGGCGCAGCGTTGCTCCAGGTTGCGCCGGCTCAATTCCTCAAGCAGCTTCGCCACTGCCTCCTGGGGCACGGTCTGCGGTTTGCTGTCGTTGTAGCCCGTGATCATGGCAGCATGCAGACTCGCGAGGGCGGCCGGCGTGCCCGAGGTCGCAATGCTGGTCTGTGGCCTGGCGTGGATGATTCGCTTGCGGATGCGCGAAACTTCCCGCTGAATAATTCCGCGCATCTGCTCCAACTCTTTCCTTTTGGGAGGATCATGGTGCAGGAACATCTGGGTAAGCCGAACCGCTCCGATCGGCAGGCTGACCATATCGTCAATGTGGCCATTGATGGAAAGAGTCAGCTCGCAACTGCCGCCACCCAAATCGATGAGCAGCGCGCGGCTGCGAGCAATACGGGCGGCGGCGACGAGGCCAAGGTGGATCAGGCGGCCCTCTTCCAGTCCGGAGATGACCTCAACCTTCCATCCGGTGGCGGTGCGGACCCAATCGACGAAAGCGCGGCTGTTCTTGGCATCGCGCAGGGCGCTGGTGGCCACCACGCGCACGCGATCAACGGCGCATTCCTGTACCGCCCGGTGAAAACGCCGCAGCACTTGCATGGTGCTGGCCATGGCCTGCGGGTCGAGCGTCTGGTTGACGAACACGCTTTCGCCGAGACGCGTAACCTCGCGGTCTTCGTGCAGCGTCTCCATGCGGCCATGAACGGTCCTTGCTATCTTCAGCCGGACCGAGTTTGACCCGATGTCAACCGCAGCGAATGTGGGCATGCCAAATCACAAAAAGAATAACAGCCAGTAACATGGCATTAATAAAGACCCCTTCGAATCGGGAACGCTTCGGCTGCTATATTCGAAACTTGGGCGATCGGGGCTGGCCGCCACCGCCAGTTGCGTTTGCGTCTTGCGTGGCGAGACGATCATTGCA
>JBKQKT010000653.1:0-7340 GCA_052147365.1 Candidatus Korobacteraceae bacterium
TGTGGCCGCGCTCGCCAGCCTGCGCAAAGGAGGCGTGGTAGCCATCAACGCCATTCACCTCGATCGCATCCCCGAGTTCGACTACGACCATCTGTTGTGGGGCGAGCGCCAGATCCGCAGCGTCACCAACATGACCCGCGCCGACGCCCGCGACTTCCTCCAGCTTGCCGCCGACATCAAGTTGCATCCCAAAGTCACGTCATTCCCGCTCGATCAGGCCAACGAAGCTCTGGCCGCAATCAAGAGCGACGCGATTGACGGGGCAGCGGTGATCGTACCGTAAGTGCCCGCAACAAGTGTTTGCAATTGACGATGAAGGGGTCTCCTTGTCGTTTGGAGCGCCATGTTGCCTAGGCCGTGGCATTCATCGAAAAGTCATAATCCTGTAACAGTACAGCAACCCTTTGCTGAGAAAATCCAGAGCGCATCCTGTGGTGCGGATAGATTCAAAGCCATCAGATTCCAAGGAGATGACCATGAAGACACGCGCTATTTCGTTTTCGCTGCTTGCCTCGCTCTGTCTGCTGTTGTCGGCGTCGGCTGTGGCGGGTGACTACAACCTGTACGACAATGGTCCGATCAGCGGTCAGACCGAGGCTTGGATCATTAACTACGGCTATGTCGTGAGCAACTCCTTCACACTCTCGCCGTCTGTGATAACAGTCTCAGGCTTCGCATTCGGCGCCTGGGAATTCCCGGGTGACACCCTGACTTCGGTGCAGTGGTCTCTTACCACCGCGGCAAACGGTGGAATGGTGATTGCCTCCGGTACGGCCAGCGGCTCAAGCCTGATTGACAAATTTCTTTTCACGAATGCGTATGGCTACAACGTTGACCAGATCTCAGTGAGCGGCCTGAATGTCCTTTCCCCGAAGGGTGGTACCTACTGGCTAAACCTGTTTAACGCGACTGTTCCGAGCGGCAATCTGGTGGCGTGGGATGAGAACAGCGGGGTGGGCTGTACTGGGCAGGGCTGCCCGTCCCAGGCGGTTGCGAACAACGGCATAGGCCCGATTCCCTCCGAGGCTTTTACCATTACCGGCATTCCAGAGCCTAACGGCCTCATGGTTATGTTTGGTGGAGGATTCTTTTTGCTTGGCGGCGTGTCCCTCCGCAAGCTCAAAGGCTTCCATCGTTCCACCTAAACCAAGTTGGTCGAAAACCGCGATGGTCCTGTACAGCAGTTCTTAGCTGCGAACATCAAATGCGAACCCTGTGATGCGGGTTCAAGCCCTGAGATTCCAAGGAGATTTCCGATGACAGATAACATCCAGAGAAAGCTGGATCGTCTGCGTGCGAGCGCTCTGCGGTTGGCGATGGTTTCATTGACTGTCGTGGCCGGCTGCGTAGCAGCGTCTGCCCAAAACTATTTCCAACCCGGCAATCTGGTAGTCAGCCGGAGCGTTTACGACAACAATGCAAACAACGTCTATGTGGGCGAGGTCCTGCCGCCAAACTGTGCGCAAACCCAAGCCGGGTGCGCCGGGACCGCAACCAACAATGGCACCTATCCCACCGTTTGGAATAACGATCTTGTGGACGGCAGTTTCGGCATCACGTCGAAGATATTGCTGGATCAGTTCACGCCCGCCGGTTCGCTGGTCAACACACTCCAGGTCCCGTTCAGCTCGAAGCGTGGCATCCTGCCTCTCAACGACGTCCTGGTCACCAGCTTCTCCTCCAAGTCCGAAATCGCTCTCAACCTCTCCACCGATGGCCAATATCTGACCTTTATGGGCTACATTGACTCCATCGACGACCTCGATGTGTCCAACTCCAACACCCCAATGGTTATCGATCCGACCAATCCGGTTGGCACGGCCTTCTACCGCGCGGTTGCGCTCGTGGATGCGCACGGCAATATGAACTTCACGAAAACCAATGCCTACAGCGGAAACAACGGCCGCGCCGCCATCTACAACGATAGCAATGGCGAGAGCTTCTTCTACATGGCGGGTAACGCCGGCAATGGCGGCAATCCGCAGCCGAACGGCGTCATTATCGGAGCAGGCGCCCAGATACTCACTCCCCTGTTTGAGCGTGAAGTCCTGCAACACCCTGGAATGCCCACGCCGGTAGCGAGCTTCAACATCACCCAATTAGGGGATCCGGTGGACAAAATTGGGAAAGACACCAACTTCCGCGGGCTGACGATTTTCAACAACGTTCTCTATTACACAAAGGGCAGCGGCGGTAACGGCGTCAACACCGTTTACTGGGTCGATCCCACGCTCACCATCTGTAACGACAACAATGGCATCGGGCTGCCCCCCTCTAACGCAACTCTGCCCACAGCACCGCTCGCCTACGACCCGACGCTCGTGCAGACCAAGGGCCTCGACCCCAACAATATGTGCATCCTGAAGGGCTTTCCGGTTGCCCTCAAGTCGAAGACTTCCTTCCCCTTCGGCGTCTGGTTTGCGAACGCGACCACTCTTTACGTTGCGGATGAAGGCAACGGTACCACTACCTATTCCAGTTCCAAGAACCTGTACACGGCGGCTGCAGCTCAGACCACAGCAGGATTACAGAAGTGGATCTTTACTTCGACCGGAGATTCAGGCACGGGTGGTCAGTGGACTCTGGCTTATGTTTTGCAGAACGGCTTGCAATTGGGCGTACCCTACACGGTCAGTGGCTACCCGACTGGAAACAATTCGGCGACCGGGCTGCCCTGGTCTCCTGGAACGGATGGATTGCGTAACATCACTGGCATCGTGAACGGTGACGGCACGGCTACCATCTACGCCATCACCTCAACCGTGAGCGGAAACGGCGACCAGGGCGCCGATCCAAACAAAGTAGTCGTCATCACCGACACCATAACCGCGAAGACGCTGCCGGCTAACGAAAGCTTCACAACCTTCGACGCGGCTGGTTTTGGAGAAGTCTTGCGGGGTGTGTCTTTCACTCCAGTACCCGCGCCGTAAAGAAAACGCGCCAGCGTCATGACGGTCCGCTAACTCTGCGTGCGTGCCCATGGCCTGCTGCACACAAACCGGAACGGCGGGAGCATTTGAGTACCGCCGTTCCTTCGTCATTCTTCCTGGAGCCCCACCGTCGCACCGCGCTTGCGCGCAGCCTCTTCACAGCCAACCGCGCCGAGCGGCCTTATTGCGCGATCTTGCTGTACTGCGAGTTGGTGGTCGTTACTTTGACATTCTTGTTTGGTGCGTTAAGCACGCTTTGCGACACGTAGTTGGTTCCGTCGGGCAGGCTGGCAAACTGCGCTGCCATGCTGAACGAGTCCTTCGGATCGCCCACATACGAGTTGACGTCAAGCGACTGTATCTTCTTTGCCGCAGTGTCGAAGGCGATGGTCATCTGGTCGCCGGGCTGCGCGTAGTTCTTGAACACCAACTGCGCTACGCCTCCGCCGGGAACGATGGAGACATTATGCGCCTGAAAGGCCTTCTGCATGCGCTGCGCGTCAGGAGGAACATACATGCCGAGGACGGCCTTCACCTGCTGCATGTAGTCCTGCATTTCTTCCTTCTTCTTCTCGACGACGCGCTCCTTCAACCTGCCTTGACGGCCAGTCGGCTGCTGTTGTGGCTCTCCGATCGGAACCTTCTGTACCTGCCCGTTCGGACCGTAGCGGCACAAGTCCTGCTTGGGAGGCTTGTCTTCGCCTTTGTAGGTGAGCACCGTGGTTTCCACCCATTGATACTGCATCAGCTGCTGCTTGTTTGCCGCGGCGGCCTGCTTCAAGGCCTGGAACTTCTGCTGCAGCTCCGGGGAGCCGCCTGCCATCTGGGCAAAGGACGCAATCGCCAGGCACGTGATGATCAAGGTACCAGCCAGACAGTTTATGGTGGCGGCAGCGCTAAACGAGCGGGCCGTGCTAGTTGGTTTCATACGAAGTCTCCTCGGCGCACTGTAAGTTGGCATTGCGAGTCGTTTCTCTGACGCAATCGCGGTGTCGTGCAAATCGTTGGTGCACTATTCGGCGGTGATCGGGATCTCCTTCTTCTCGTCCTCCGAGTGAGGACTAAACCCCGTGTACTGCATATTGCCGAACCAGGCGACAACCGCAGAGAAAAAGTACTTCTTGTTGCGCTCGACGAAGATCGCCTTGGGACTCTTCTCCGGTTCTCCAGTTTGCACGAAGTAAAGGGTCTGCTGCTGCTTGCCGTCGGCGCTACGTATCTGCCCGTAAGACGGCGTTATGGCATCTAGAATGTATGTCCCCGCCGGAAACTTGGTTCCACCCACATCGAATTCAAACGGGACCTTGATTCTTCCACTATGCGGCCGCGTCGGGGTTTTGCCGCTGTTGGGCTGAGTTTGCCCTAGGCTACTCATGGACAAGGCCAGCAGCATGTAGCTCATAAAAGCAAGTCGAAACCACCGAACCATGACTCTCATTGCAGGTTCTTCCTCCTGGAGCATGTACCAGCGCTGCGCCCGAAACTTCGAGGCCTGACTCGTCTAATCGCCAGACGTCGCCTCTGCGGCGGGCCCAGGCGCAACCGCGACCACGTCTTCAGATTTCTCTTCCTTCGCACCCCAACTGAGTATCTTCAGGTCCAGCACAAATATCGAGTACAGCACAGGAACCATCAACAGAGTAATAAAGGTGGCAACGGTGAGTCCACCAATTTGCGCGTAGCAGAGCGGTTGCCACAGTGGCCCGCCGTGCAAGGCCGGCGGGAACAGCGACAGCACGGTAGCGCCGCCCGTGATCATCACGGGCCGCAGACACCTGCCGATGTGCTGTGAAGACCGCTCGACATTGTGGGTAGACATAATTGTAGTCGTCGTCGCTCTTGAAGTTGTGCGCCATCACAGCTGCTGTCGGGAGGAAAGCGGGACGATTAAGTCACATCGTGCGGGAAAAGTTCTGCGGCTTTTTTCTCACTTGCGGGCACACGCCGAGACTATGCCGGAAATCCGGACGCGCCAATCTCAAACACTTTCAGCGGACCGCTTTCCTGTCGATGGTGACTGTGTGGGCGCTGCGTGGAGGGCGGCGCGTGCCGCGTCGCAGTTCTTTGACGTTGAGCTTGAGTTCGGTAATGGTGCGGCTGAGAGTATTGCGATGCATGCCCAGCAGGCGCGCGGCCTTGCATTGGTTTCCTTTGCAGTCTTGCAGGACGGTAAGAATAAATTTCTTTTTGAATTCGCACACGCCTTCGGAATAAGTGATGTTGCTTTTGTACATCTGCAGAACCAAAGCTTCGAGTTGGTCTTTCACAAAGCCCCTCTTTCTTTGTCACTTAATTCTGTCGCAAAAAAGCCAGCCAATATTCAAGGTTTCCCGCTATTGCGCTCGTGCTCGGAGACGTGCTCCGGGACGGTCCGCAACAGGTCCCAGCCTGTACGGAAGCGCTGCCGCAGGTCCGCGGGGGCGGCCCAGATCAGAGCGCGGCCGGAAACCAGCAGAAACGGCGCAACCCGCGACTGCTGGAGCCATCCCCATTGCGGAACAAAAGCGGCCAGTGCCAGCACGATGACCGTGTTGATGGCCGCTCCGCGCACAAAGCCGAACACCGCTCCCAAAAGCCGATCGAACCAGCGCATTCCCACACCGTGGACGGCCCAGCGAACAATGCGACCGACGATTCCCGCGAGCACGACGACAACAAAAAATATGGTAAAGAACCCGGCTATGTCCGCCGCCCACTGGGAGTTGACGTGTGGCATGTACCACGCTGCAACCCGCGGATACTCCCAGGCGGCCAGCAGATATCCCGCGACCACGCCCGCTAACGAGAAAAACTCGTAAAAGAAACCTTGCGCGATCGCCTGCAATACCGACAACAAAACGATGAGCACCATCACCCAGTCGAGAATGGACAGGCCCATCATGCGGCTCTCCCTTAGCCGGGCAACGGATGCCCGGTCATTTGGGTATAAGCCTCAATATATTTTTCACTGGTTCGGGCCGCGACTTCCGGCGGCAAGGCCGGCGTCGGCGGCTGTTTGTTCCACTTGATCGCTTCCAGATAGTCACGGACGTACTGCTTGTCAAACGAGTCTTGCGGACCCCCAGGCTGATAGCGGTCTTTCGGCCAGAAGCGCGACGAATCAGGCGTGAGTACCTCATCTGCCAGCACCAGTCCATCTGACGTGCGCCCGAACTCGAACTTGGTATCGGCGATGATGATGCCGCGCGTCTCGGCATAATCCGCTGCCGTCTGGTACACGCGGATGCTCAAATCGCGCAGTTGCTCGCTCAGTTCGCGGCCAGCCAGCGTCACCATGTGCTCGAACGAGATGTTCTCGTCGTGGCCGCTGGTGGCTTTGATGGCCGGGGTGAAGATGGGCTCCGGCAGCTTGTCGGACTCCCGCAATCCCGCTGGCAACTTGATGCCGCACACCGCACCATTGGTCTTGTACTCCTTCCAGCCCGATCCCGAGAGATAGCCGCGTACCACGCACTCCACGCCGATCATGTCCGCCCGCATCACCAGCATGGACCGGCCGCGCAACTGCGCCGCATACTTCTGCAACTCCGCCGGATAGCGGTGCACATCGGCGGTCACCAGATGGTTGGGCACGATGTGTTTCAGGAAATCGAACCAGAACAGCGAGAGCTGGGTCAGTACCCGGCCCTTCTGTGGAATACCGGTTGCGAGCACATAATCGAATGCCGATATGCGATCGGTGGCCACCAACAGCAGGTGGTCATCGCCAACCTGATACAGGTCACGGACCTTGCCGCTGGCGAACAGCTTGAGGTCAGGCAAATCGGTACGCAGAAGAACGTCGAAGGTAGAGTTTGTTAGAGTCATGCAAATCGGTTCGGAGAGTCGTCGGGTATTTTAATTTTCCCGGACAGATTGTCAACGGAACAGAAAAAACTATTTTGGAGAGGCCGCGAAATTTTTCTGGCAAACTTCTTGACAGAATGGCGTCCCGCGCGAAACCAGCATGGATAGACGGTTTCGCGCGATCTTCCCTTCGCGGTCGCGTTCCTGCGGCGGCGGTTTTAGCACAGAATTGCGGCGCGCCATGTGGAACGTAAAATCGCACGCTTGTCAAGAGGCTGAGAAAATTTCTGGGCTTCCCGTTGCCCTAGTCGGCCGCAGTACGTCGGACGGCATGCACATCCTCTACGTACCGGATGTCGGGCGTGCCAACCACTCCCGCCTGCTGCATCCGGTTGCGGAGGTCCTCAGAGCTCATGAACCGGCGGGCGTGTTCGATGCCGTCCCAATCCAGCAGAATCGTGACATCGCGGGGATCCTCGACGCTTTGAAACAGGTGAAAGCCAAGCTCCCCGGCCTGCTTGCGGGCATTGAGGTTCGAATCAAAGGACTCTTTCCAGCGGTAAAAATCTGCGACTTTGTGGTGCACAAGGATATGGACCATTAGGAGGCCTCCACGGAACAATT
>JBKQKT010000654.1:0-6424 GCA_052147365.1 Candidatus Korobacteraceae bacterium
GTTCCGGGCGGGACAACAGATGTTTCAGAATTGAAGGCAACCGCGGATTGCGCGGAGCACGCGGAATTCTCGAACAATGCTCGGCCCGACGAGCATACAAAAACTGCGGCGTGCTGTTGAAGACTAGAGGTTGATCCGCGTAGTCCGCGTGATCCGCGGTTGAAGTAATCTTGAACTTTCTGCTGACCCACAAACGCGAGGTTGCAACCCTCACTGCCGAACATCTGTGGCTGGTCGGGATTTCTATGCTGCTTGCCATCGCCGTAGGTGTTCCCTTGGGAATACTGCTGACGCGGCGTCCGAAGTGGAAGGTTGTGGTTCTTGGGAGCACCAACGTTATTCAGACCATTCCCAGCCTCGCGCTCTTTGGAATACTGCTGCCTCTGCCGTGGTTGGGCGCCCGAGCAGACCGGCTGGCGATCGTCGCTCTAGCGCTCTACGCATTGCTGCCAATTGTTCGCGATACCTATGTGGGCATAGCTGGCATCAGCGCGCCTGTTCGTGAAGCGGCTGTCGCGATGGGTCTTACTTCGCGCCAGCTTCTCTGGCAGGTGGAGCTGCCTCTGGCGATGCCAGTACTGCTCTCCGGAATTCGAGTGGCCGCCGTTATCACCATCGGAGTGGCGACTATCGCTGCCGCGATTGGCGCCGGCGGCCTAGGCGAGTTCATCTTCCGCGGCATTGCCATGGTGGACAACGGCGTGATCCTTGCGGGTGCAATTCCCGCTGCGCTGATGGCGCTCGCGGCCGACTTGGGTCTGAGCGGTGTCGAGAAGCTGCTGGTACGCAGGATCCACTGACATGGATCGCCGTAGCTTCCTCTCCGGGCTTCTGTGCTTTTGTGCCGCTTGCGCCACGCGCGGGCGTGAAATCACCGTCGGCTCCAAGAATTTCACCGAGCAGCTAGTCCTGGGCGAACTGCTGGCGCAATACCTCACCAGCGCTTGCCACTTGCCCATCGAGAGGCGCTTCTACCTTGCGGGCACATACATCTGCCAGCAGGCGCTGCTGGCAGGGCGCATCGACGTTTACGTCGAATACACGGGCACGGCACTGGCGGCGATCCTGAAGCAAAACGGCTCCGGCGATTCGCAGGCTGTGTACGAACAGGTGAAGAGCGAATATCGCCGGAAGTTCGGTCTCGATGTGATGCCGCCGCTCGGCTTCAACAACAGCTTTGCGATTGTGATGCGTGGGGAGGATGCGCGTCGCCTCGGCGTGAGCACGCTGTCGCAACTGGCTGCAGTTGCGCCGCAGATGCGTCTTGGCGTGGGATACGAGTTCCTCGAGCGGCAGGACGGCTACAAGGGACTGGTCAGCACGTATGGATTGAAGTTTGCGGAGGCGCCCCGAGTGATGGACCTGGGCTTACTCTATCGTGCGCTCCAGAACAAGTCGGTGGACGTGGTCGCCGGAAACAATACTGACGGCCTCATTGCCGCGCTCGGGCTGCTCGTGCTGCAAGATGACAAGCATTACTTTCCGCCGTACGATGCCGTGCCGGTTGTGCGGCCGGAACTCTTTCAGCATTGTCCGCAGGCGCAAGCAGCATTTGAAAGGCTGGCTGGCCACATCACCGCCGATGACATGCGAAAGATGAACTACGCCGTGGACGGGCAGAAGAGGGATGCCGCGGCAGTGGCGAGAGAATTTCTCGCCAATAGCCACTTGTTGTCATCCTGAGGGAGGAGATCGTCCGCGCAGCGGACGACCGAGGAGTCGAAGGACCCCTACAACAGAAGGACCATGCGAAGTAGGTTTTGGTGCGATCGCATTGCCAATATAGGGGTCCCTCGACTCCTCGCTTCGCTCGTCGCTCGGGATGACACGGTGATATAGGTCGGGGAATAATCACCTAGGGCCGGCAACGCATCCGCTGCTCACGGAGAATTGATGCTGATTCGATCTTGCAGTCCTTGTGTGTTGATTGCCGTTCTTCTTTCTCTGCTGCCGCTGGCTGCGCAAGCGCCTGCCGAAACCATCGCCATTGACGCCGCTGCGCCGGCGCGCCCATTCCCGCATTATTGGGAGCAAATGTTCGGTTCGGGCCGTGCCGTACTAAGCTTGCGCGCCGAGTATCGCGGCGATTTGCGGGCTGTTCACCAGATCACCGGGATGCAATACGTTCGCTTTCACGCCATTCTCGATGATGAGGTCGGCGTTTACGAAGAAGACAAGCAGGGCAAGCCGGTTTACAACTTCTCCTACGTTGACCAGATCTATGACGGGCTGTTGACCAACAGCGTGAAGCCTTACGTCGAGCTGAGCTTTATGCCGTCCAAGCTCGCCGCCCGGCAGGATGTGCACCCGTTCTGGTATCGCCCCAACGTTGCACCGCCGAAAGACTACGCCAAGTGGGATGAGCTAGTTACCCAGTTCCTTAAGCACCTCGTGGAGCGCTATGGCATTGAGGAAGTCGCGACCTGGTACTTCGAAGTTTGGAACGAGCCCAATCTCGACTTCTGGACTGGCACCCCGAAACAGGAATCGTATTTTGAGCTGTACGACCACACCGCGCGCGCCATTAAGGGGGTGAGCCCGCAGCTGCGCGTTGGCGGACCGGCGACTGCGCAGGCGGCCTGGATCCCGGCGATGATTCAGCACGCACAACAGAAGAACGTTCCCCTGGACTTCGTTTCCAGCCACATTTACGGCAGCGACAAGGCAGGCGACGCTTTTCATAGCAGCGAAAAGATCCCGCGTGACCAGATGGTCTGCCGCGCCACCAAAATGATGCAGGAGCAGATCAAGGCATCGGCGCGTCCCGAGCTGCCGCTCATCGTGAGCCAGTTCAACGCGACACGCGACAACGACGTGGCCGTTACCGATTCCATCTACATGGCGCCGTGGCTTGCGGCCACCATCAGCCAATGCGATGGGATGGCGCAGATGATGTCGTACTGGACCTTCTCCGACGTCTTCGAAGAACAGGGAATTGTGAAAGAGCCATTTTATGGCGGCTATGGGCTGATCGCTGCGGGCGGCATTCCCAAGCCGTCGTTTTACGCTTTTCAGGTGCTGCATCGGCTCGGCGACAAGCGGCTGGAAAATAGCAATCCGAATGTCCTGGTCACAAAGACCAGCGAAGGCCGTCTGGCAGTGGCTGTTTGGAACCTCGCGGAACCCGGCGCCACCGGCACCGCCAAAATAGTCAAGCTTGAGTTCAAAGGCGTAAAGCCCGACGCCAGGATCGGCATCAGCCGCGTGGATGAGGAGCATGGAAACACGCTGGGGCTTTACGAGAAGATGGGCAAACCTCGTTATCCCACGCAGGACCAGATTCGCGATCTGCGGGAAAACTCCAGGTTGCCTGACCCCGCCTATGACGAGCTGATCGACGGGAGTTACACGTTACAATTGCCAGTGAATGGGCTGGCGGTCATTCAGGTGCGATAATCCACGCCCAACACCCATAAGTCGCCGATAGCTTGCCAGTAGCGCACTTTGGCTGCACGTAACTTCCCCAACCTCGTGCGAACTGCGATACTTAACTGAGAGCCGCGAGTTTATTGCGCTTTCCTGTTCAATGAGCGATTTTCTACAGGCCGTGCAGGAGCGCGTCGTCATTTACGACGGCGCGATGGGGACGAACGTTCAGTTCCGCAACCCCAGTGTGGACGACTTCTGGGGCAAAGAAGGCTGCAACGAGATCCTGGTGCTGAGCCGGCCCGACATCATTAAGGACATTCACGCTGCGTTCTTCACCGTAGGCTGCGATGTTGTCGAGACCGACACCTTCGGCGCGACGCGCGTCGTGCTGGCGGAGTACGACCTGCAGGACAAGGTGCATGAGATCAACTTTGCTGCTGCCAAGCTGGCACGCGAGGTGGCCGGTAGCTTCAATTGGCGCAAGCGGTTTGTTGCAGGCTCGATGGGACCGACGACCAAGCTGCCGTCGCTGGGTCACATCGGCTTCGACGCTATGGCCTCTTCGTACACCGAGCAGGCTGTGGCGCTCATCGAAGGCGGGGTTGACGTGCTGCTGCTCGAAACTTGCCAGGATATTCTGCAGGCGAAGGCCGGGCTGGTGGGCATCTTCGATGCGCTGAAGAAGACCGGCAAGAACGTTCCGGTGCAGGTGCAGGTCACGCTGGAAGCAACCGGCACGATGCTGCTTGGGACCGAGATCGGCGCTGCGCTGACCACGCTCGAAATGTTTGACGTGGCCGCTATCGGCTTGAATTGCGCTACCGGCCCGAAAGAGATGAACGACGCCGTTCGTTACCTCGGTGCAAATTCTCCGAAGCACGTCTCTGTTCTGCCCAACGCGGGATTGCCGCAGAACCAGGGCGGCCGCGCGGTGTACCTGCTGCAACCGCAGGAGCTGGCCGACTATCACAAGCAGTTCATCACCGAATATGGTGTACGCATTGTGGGCGGTTGCTGTGGCACCACGCCCGAGCACCTGAAGGCGGTCGCTGATACCTGCGCCAACCTTGAGCCTGCCAGGCGTGAAGTGAAAGTCACTGCTGCCGCAGCGAGCGCGTACTCCATGGTGCCGCTCGACCTCGATCCCAAACCGCTCATCGTTGCCGAGGAGATGAACACCACCACCCGCGTCGAGCACTTCAAGAACATGGTGCGGACGCAGAACTACGACGCGATCCTCACGCTGGCGAAGAAGCTGGTGAACGAGGGCTCGCACATGCTGGACCTGTGCTGTGCCATCGTCGGCGAGGACGAAAAGGGCTACATCAGCAACATCCTGGAGAAGATTGCCACACGCGTGCCAGCGCCGATCACGGTCGATTCGACAGAGGCGGACGTCGTCGAGGAAGCGCTGAAGCGCATTCCGGGCAAGGCCATCATCAACTCCATCAACCTGGAAGACGGCGAGAAGCGCACCGCGAAGGTCCTGCCCATGGCCAAGCGCTATGGCGCCGCGGTCATCGCGCTGACCATCGACGAAGACGGCATGGCGCTGACCGCTGAGAAAAAACTGGCGATTGCCAAGCGCATCTTCGACCTAGCGGTGAACAAGTACGGCATCCGACCGGTAGATCTGATTTTCGACGCGCTGACACTGCCCATTTCGACTGGACAGGAAGATTACCGCACCGCCGGAATCGAAACGCTGAAGGCGGTGAAGGCGATCAAACGCGAGCTGCCCGAGGTGAAGACCATCCTCGGGGTCAGCAACATCTCGTTCGGTTTGAATGCCTATTCGCGGCGCATTCTGAACAGCGTGTTCATGCACGAGGCGGTAGACCATGGCCTCGATATGGCCATCGTTAACTACACTAAAATCTATCCGTTATACAAAATTCCTGAAGTGGAAGTTGACCTTGCGCGGAAGCTCATCTACTTCGACCAGTCCAACGGCGATCCGCTGCAGGCCTACATGGTGCATTTCTCGGGCGCCAAGGGCAAGGAAGAGAAGACCACCGCCCACGTGGACACGCTCTCCATCGAGGACAAACTGAAGTGGGCGATCATCAATGGCGAGAAGCAGGTCGGCGAAGGTACGCAGAAGAAGTCGCTGGGCGAGCTGCTGGAAAATGCGTTGATCAATTACACGCCGCTCGACCTGATCAACAACATCCTGCTCGACGGCATGAGGACGGTCGGCGATCTGTTCGGTGCGCGCAAGATGCAGCTACCGTCGGTGCTCGACTCGGCTGGTGTGATGAAGGCAGCGGTCGCCTATCTCGAGCCGAAGATGGAGAAGAAAGAGGGCAGCCAGAAAGCTACCATCGTGCTTGCGACGGTGAAGGGCGACGTCCACGACATTGGCAAGAACCTGGTGGACATCATCCTCACCAACAACGGTTATCGCGTGGTCAACCTCGGCATCAAGCAGCCCTCGGACACCATCATCAAAGCTGCGATTGCCGAGAAGGCCGACGCCATCGGGCTGAGCGGGCTGCTGGTGAAGTCCACGCTGGAGATGAAGTACGTAGTGCAGGACCTGCACCACCAGAAGCTGGAGTTCCCGGTCATCTGCGGCGGCGCGGCGCTGACGCGCAAGTACGTGGAGGATGATCTGCGGCGCGAATATTCCGGCGGCGTGTTTTACGCCGATGATGCGTTTGCCGGGCTGCACATCATGGAGGACCTCGCCTCGCCCAATGGCGAGCGCGCCAAGCGCATTGCCGAAGGCAAGGTGGTGAAGGAATTTGCCCGCGCTGCGGTCGCTGGCGGAAATGGCGATGGCGCCACCGCTCCCAGTATTCAGATTGCGCCTGCGCCGAACATCCCGCAGCCTCCGTTTTGGGGTGTGCGCGTGTTGAAACCGCAAGATTTTGACCTGCGCGAGATATTCCAGTACATCAACGAAACGGCGCTCTTCAAGAACCAATGGCAGTTGAAGACGGCTTCGCAGGAAGATTACGGCCGTCTGGTTGAGACTAAATACAAGCCCATCTTGAAGGACCTGCAAGAGGAAGTCATCGCAGCGGGCTGGTTCGAGCCGAAGGTCGTTTAC
>JBKQKT010000655.1:0-5343 GCA_052147365.1 Candidatus Korobacteraceae bacterium
GTTTATGGATAAACTCGTTCCCGCCGGGCTCAAAGTGGGTCTGCACTTCGGAGTAAGTCTCGACACCTGCCCGGCAATTGGTGCGCAGATCTTCGATAGGAAAAATGCTTCAGAAGATAACGAAATCGCGGCTCGTCGCTGCAATGCGATGAGACCTGAGGCCGTCGTTGCGCTGGGAGTTGGGTTGAAGACAGGAGGAAGGGTAAGCCGCCCCAGGCTCCGGAGTTGCCTCGACGCAGATGGAATCGAGACCCCAGTCGCTGTTATTGGTTTCCAAGAAAACAGCAGGGAGCTCTTTCCGAGTTCCCTGCTGTTAGGTTCGAACGTGCGGTGTCGCTAGTACTGCATCACCAGGTTGAAGGCGTTCACGCTGCCAATGCCGGAACCGAAGTCCCAGCCGGTTCCTGTCATGTATGCGGGCTGGTATGCGCTGTTACTCGTCGAAAGCACGCCAACGAGTCCAGAGGGCAGGTAGCAATTGTACAGGGTGCCTCCACTGTGCGCCTGGCAGTTCGCTATGTTGTCGCCCAGCGTCACGTCGTAGAAGATGCAGGAGCTGCCTACGCCGTTACCCTCGGTTGAATTACAGGCGCTGCTCCCGCTTGGACCATATTCGGTGTTGGCGAGGGCGTAGTAGCGGGGGTTGGGGTTTCCCTGCAGGCTGCCTTTGTGCTGCACCACCAGAGCCTGTATGGAAGCCATGATCGGCGAGGAGACTGAGGTTCCACCGTAGCCCGGCCAGTCGACCGGCTTTACGGCGGTGCAGGAAGCAATTCCTCCCTGTTCCGTGCCGTCCGTAGTTGTGTCCGTAAAGCAGAGCACGTAATAGTGTCCCCACAGGCCGTTGGCGGCCATCAGGGAAACATCGGGGGTGTCGCGAACGTTATCGTTCACCAAGCCGGCCATGGTGCCAAGGTAAGCGCTCTGGTACGTGGGTTTGGCGTATCCGGCGCAGGTTCCGCTGTTGACTCCCCTCGTCGACGCTGTCCCCGTAGCGCAGGCGCTGGGGCCACCGCTGCCGCCCACGGCCAAGAGGAAGTTCTCTCCGGCAGAGGTATTGCAGAAGCCGGTTGAACCATAAGTTACAGTTGAGCCGGTTTCGAAGTTGGCAAGCAGCGTTGAGGCGCAGGAGTCATTCCACGGCTGCTCCATGATGTAAGACTTGGCTGAGCCGTAGAAGACGTTGTTGGAGGCATTCCAATAGGTGCTGTTTTCGCCGAGGTAGTTTTCGGCAAAGTCCAGGCCGCCGACGGAGACATCGTATTGCGACGACATCCAGCCGCTGATCGTGATGCCGTCTTTTGCGCAGTCGCCGGAGACACCGGAACACGCCGACCCGCCACCGTCGGAGCTGGCCGCATCTTCGTCACCGGAGGAGACAAAGATGCCGATGCCCGCGGCGACAGCCTGCTGGAAGGTGGTATTGAAGGCGGCGTTGAGCGTCGCACCGGTTGATTCCTCCGACTCGCCGTAGCTCATGCTGATCACATCGACGTTATCGGCATTGGGGTGACTGAGGATGTTCTGGATCGCGGTAAGTCCGCCGAATCCGCCACGCGGGTCGGCGCAGGCCGCGTTGATGATGGTCGCGCTGGGCGCCGCCGCAGTAGCCCACTCCGCGTCGATAGTGGCCTCAACGTCGTCGCTGTTGATGCCGGAGCCCGAAGGGGCACCGCTTTCTGTCGACGGCACCGTGCAGGTATTTGTGGTCGTCGTGCCCGGTGTCTCCTCGTAGAACTTGCCCGAAGTGTACCTCCCCAGGCCCATGATGTTGCGGAAGACGGCCCAGTCACTGGTGGCGCTGCACAGGGTGGGACTTGCGCTACTTGCAGTCCCCGGAGCACCCGACGCACAATTCCATTGATTCGTATCCTCCACGACCACGATCTTCATTCCCTGGCCGGAAATGCCGGCGGTGAACAGGGGCGCGATGTTGTAGATCTTTTCGAGATCCCACGGCACAAGTGGGTTATAGCCGTTGCCAGGAGTGTACTCAGTCTGGAGGGCTCCCGACCTGGCGTCGATGTGCGCCTGCTTGCGCACCTCATGCATGGCTTTGGGCTTGAAGTTGTGCATGTAAAGCACACCCTTGACCACCCCGGCGAGTGCAGCAGGGACCTGCGGGTCACGGGTGTTGGCGAAGTAGGTTTTGCCGTTCACACGATAGTTGTGGAAATCGGTGTTGAAGGCCGCTGCGATCTGCCCGGCGGAGCCTGAAAAGTCGATAAACATGTTATTTGGGTAAACCATGTTGACGGTCAATCCCTGCGATTCGAGCCAAGCGGTGACGGCGTCAATGTCACTTTGCGCCGGTCCGTAGGTCGCGCCCAATTGGGCTGCGCTGATCCACTGGTGATAGCTGGGCGACGCGGGGTTATGGAGATCGTCGATGAACTGCTCAAGCTGAGCCTCAAGCGCGGCGGGGCGCTGCAACAGCAGCAGCATGTGATCCATCTGCACGTCGGGATCGGCCTCACCGACATCGTTGCGGGAATTTGCCTCCGGGCGGGTGTTGCCCGCCAGGGTGACGCGGAAACGGTCATCGATCTTTGTGGTAACCAGGTGCGGCTTGGTCTGAGCTTGCGAGGCGAAACTAACGCTGAGGGAAAATGCAGCCACAGCGAGGAAGCGGGAAGCGGCTTTCTTGTTACAAATCATGGTCTCTCCTCCTTGAGAGCAGGGCCCACCCGGTCTGTGCCTGCGGTGGCCCTCGCTCGCGAAAACTGTTGATGGTTTAACGTTGGAGGTTGTGGCTTAACGTTGGAGCTTGCGGCGCATCATCCCAACCAGGCCAAGCAAGCCGGTCCCAAACAGGATCAGCGAGTCAGGCTCCGGGGTTACCGTGTAGCCAAGATCGTCCACGGTCTCGTTATCCGCACTTCCGCCATCATCGCTGATGACGATGGACTCAATGCCCGTAACGCCGAGGCTGAACTCACCATCCGAATCAATCACTGGAGCGCCGATAAATTCGTAAAGCTCACTGCCCGTCCCATCGAGGCCACTATAGGCAGTCACGGTCACGCCAAACGGATCAGCGTACCATCCCGTGACATCTTCGACGGGAGTAGCGAAGTCGACCGTGATGGGATCAGCCAGACCGTCGCCACCATCGTTGGTAATGACTCCGTCGCCCGAATGCGGGGGATAGTCAAAGTAGTCGTAGTACGGCGCGACTAACTGCAGCGCGTTCGTAAAGGTGGCGTCCTCACCGGCGTACTGGTTGGTGATCTGCGTGTACCCAGAGTACTCTTCGAAGTCGATCGTGGTGTTCGCAAAGGCCAGCGGCGACAACCACAACACTACGGGGAGAAGAAGAATCTTTTTCACTTTTGATCCTTTCCTGAAGTCGAGTTCTTGGGGGTGCGGGAATTCCGCCCTGCGTTTGCTTTGAAGGACGTCCCAGAAACAGGACCACTGGGACAAGGTCCGAGCAAGATCCTATGTCACCGGCGTTTGCGCTTGATTTTCCTGCATATTTCGAGGTGCGCTTCGGCTCGAATTTGATGGACCCCGGGGGTTACGCGCCTAGTGGAAAGGGGACCGTGGGGAAAACTTTCACACCACTCGCGCGTACTTTTTCGTATGCAAATGAAGCGCCAAAAAGTTGATTCGTATACTCAATGACTTGCGCTCGCGATGCCCTTTGTACGTGCAACATCTTGCGCATCAATGTACCAAAAAGGTTCTCTTTTCGACGGATTCACTGGAATTGGGAAGGGAAGTGCAGACGCACGAATGGACGGGCGCTTAGAGGATTTCATCTCCGCAGCGGGTTCCAGAGGCGTGCCCCAAGCGGCCCGGCCGAGAAGTGTGATGGCGAAGCGCATTGTTCCGCGCCTGGGTCCGCCCTTGCGCGGCTGGTTAGAATACGGTAACGGCTGAAACGCGCGTAAGCACTTCCCTGGAGAAAAACATGCGAATTCTCGCGTTTGTTGCAGGCATTGCTTGCCTGTTCATTGTGCTGCTCGATGCCTTCCAGACCATCATTTTGCCGCGGCGCGCCACTGGGCATCTCCGGCTCACGCGGATCTTCTACATCGTCACCTGGAGGCCCTGGTCGTTTGTCACCCGGCGGTTGCGCAACTCCCGTAAACGGGAGACGGCGCTCAGTTTTTACGGGCCGCTTTCGCTGATCCTGCTCCTGGTGGTGTGGGCGAGCGTCATGGTTCTTGGTTTTGGCTTGCTCTACTTCGGACTCGGTAGCCCTTTTATCGATGCAGCGCACCAGGCGGGCTTTCGTTCGGACCTCTACGTTAGCGGGACCACAATTTTCACGCTGGGTCTGGGAGACGTAACGCCGCAGAATTCCTGGGCGCGCGCGCTGGTGATTTTGGAGGCGGGCACCGGACTGGGTTTTCTGGCAGTGGTAATGGGATATTTCCCGGTTCTCTACAGCGCCTTTTCGCGCCGCGAGGTCAGCATCTCATTGCTGGACGCGCGTGCCGGATCTCCGCCGACTGCCGCGGAGCTGCTGCGCCGCCACTCCTACCGGGGCGCCGAACAAGCGCTCTCGGTGCTGCTGACGGAGTGGGAGCGCTGGTCGGCGGAATTGCTGGAGAGCCATATCTCGTATCCACAGCTCTGCTATTTTCGTTCGCAGCACAGCAACCAGAGCTGGCTTGCGGCGCTCACCTCCATTCTGGACATGTCCGCGCTCATGGTCGCGGGAATCCAGGGTTACGAAGCGCGTCAGGCACAACTCACCTTTGCCATGGCCCGTCACGCCATGGTGGACTTGTCGCAGATTCTCTCGCTGCGGCCGCTCAATGACGCGCCCGACCGATTGCCGACCGAACGCTATGAGGAGCTCTACGAGTTGCTCTCCGAAAGCGGTGTCAAGGTCTGCCGCGACGGTCAATCCATTGAGAGGCTCCGTGAAATGCGCGCTCTGTACGAGGGCCACGCTGAAGCGTTGAGCCGCTTGCTTCTCATGTCTCTGCCGCCTTGGATGGCCGATCGTCCCTCCAAGGATAACTGGCTAACCGTGGCCAAAGTGCGAGCCAGGACCGACGCGGCCAACCCGCCAACTTCCAATCACGGAACTCCCGCGGGAGACACACCGAGCGCAATCCCTACGTTCGTGGATCATCCCCACGACTTTTGAAAAGCATGGCCCTTATGCAAAGGCCGATGCGTTAACATTTCCGGTATGCAGATCAGAAAAGCTGTAATCACAGCTGCAGGGCGGGATCAGCGGCGACGCCGCGGAACATCGTTCTTCTGCATGAGTGCATCTTAACTCTCCCTGACCCTCGAGTTGTTTAGAAGAAGAGAACCGTGGTGTGTTTTTGCGGGAATTGTGGTTCACGCGGTATATCGGCTCCCGGCTATCAGCAGCAT
>JBKQKT010000656.1:0-5145 GCA_052147365.1 Candidatus Korobacteraceae bacterium
GTCGAGGCCATGCAGCGTCAGCGTTTCCTGGAGTTGATCATTAACACCCCGCACGGTGTCGAGCCCTGGTTCGACGAGAAAGCCATTCGCCGTGCTGCCGTCGTGGCCCACATTCCCACCATTACGACCCTTTCGGCCGCCCGAGCCGCCTGCGACGGCATCGCCGCGCTGCAAAGGGGTGAAACCAGGGTGTACGCGCTGCAACAGCTTCACGCTGAACGTGCAGCGGCAGCGAAGTAGTGTGTTGCCTGGTGACGTGCTTCACATTAAGCCGTTAACAAAGCTGCTTTGCTCCACGCCGGTCGCAGCGTAAAATGTTGCGTGGAAGGATTCTGGTGGAGTGTCTGGGCGTCGCTCCGCTCATGTCCTCCAGAGCGTGACTGAGTGACTCGAGAGCAAACCTGGTCGTGCAACTGCCCGCCGTTCCACCATTCGAAACTCTGCATTCCCCCTCATTTCTGGAAATGTGTCCATAAGTCCTTATTTTGCACCATTTTGTATGTAACTCCTTTCACTGCAAGATTTTGCGGAGACGCAAAAATATTCCTCGTTTGTTTTCAATATTTTGCAGGGATGTTTGGGGAGGGGGTATTTGTTATTGGAACGGACAACCGTCACTTCGAAAGGCAGTCATTCGGTCCAAAACCAAGCCGCGTTCGAAGCCGTCGCAAAGTTCTGACGAATGGCGAACAGCGAAAGGCGAACAGAGGCGTCGGAATAGCTTATGCCTGCTGAACGGCTGCAAAAGATCATCGCCGCTGCTGGCATCGCTTCGCGGCGCAAGGCCGAGCAACTCATCGCTAACGGTCTGGTTTCGGTGAATGGGCAAACCGTCACCGAGCTTGGCACCAAGGCCGATGCTGAGCACGACCACATCAAGGTCAATGGCAAGCTGCTGAAGGCTCCCGAGCGACAAGTCTATGTGCTTCTCCACAAGCCTAAAGGCTATGTCACGACAGTCAGCGACCCTGAGGGTCGTCCGACGGTATTGGACCTGGTGCGCGGGATCGGGGTGCGAGTGTATCCTGTCGGACGGCTCGATTATCTGAGTGAGGGTCTGTTGCTGCTGACCAACGACGGCGAACTGGCGCAAAAGCTGATGCATGCTTCATCGCACGTGCCTAAGACCTATCTCGTCAAAGTCAGCGGCAAACCTTCGGACACTGATATTGAAAAGCTGCGTGGCGGTATCAAGCTTCCAGCCGAGCATTCGCCGCTGAAGGTTCCGGCTGGGAGGCTTCCCGACGAACGCCGGAGGAGACGATCCGCGGCTGTGGAGACAAGCCCCGTGCGAATTAAGTTACTGCGTGAGGCCGCCAATCCATGGTATGAAGTAACGCTGGTCGAAGGACGCAATCGGCAAATTCGGCGGATGTTCGAGGCGATCGGCCATCATGTAGAGAAGATCAAGCGGGTGCGCTACGGCCCCCTGCAACTGGACGTGGAGCCGGGGAAATTCCGGCACCTTACGGCGAAAGAAGTTGGCCAGTTAAAAGGTGCGGCGGGAGAGCGCAGGCATGCAGGTGTGTCATAGAACCCAGATCCCTCCGTTCGGACTGGAGTCCTTGGTCGGGATGACAAAGTGGTGATAGGGAAGCCAGCATTACTGGAGATTGAATGACGGATTTTGGGAAGCTGGTTCCAGCGTGGGTGCACACACTGGCAACCTATAAGCCGGGAAAGCCCATAAGACAGGCGGAGCTGGAGAGCGGCGTGAATTGCATCAAGATGGCCTCGAACGAAAACCCCTTTGGCCCATCGCCTTTGGCGGAGGAGGCCATCAAAGCTGCAACCTCAGAAGTCAACTACTATCCCGACAACGGCGTTACCGAGCTCACAGCCCGCTTAGCTGAGCTGCACGAACTTAAGCCCGATCAAATCCTGGTGACCGCGGGGTCCACGGGGTTTCTCGACATTCTGGCACGGACGCTGCTCGGTCCGGGATTGAATGCGGTAACTAGTAAATTGTCTTTCATTTCTTATCCCATTGTGACGCGCGCCACCGGTGCGCAACTGGTTGACGTGCCCACGTTGAACGACGGCTACGATCTCGAGCGCATTCTTGAAAAGATTGACGTTCACACGCGGGTCGTATACATTGCCAACCCGAACAATCCCACCGGAACGCTAGTGGACGCGGAGGCAGTGGATCGTTTTCTCGACCGGCTTCCGTCGCATGTCATCACCGTGCTCGACGAAGCCTATTGTGATTACGCCAGCTATTTCGCCGCCGTGCGGGGCGGCGTTGAGTACTCACACTCGATCGAGTATGTGCGGCAGGAACGAGCAGTGATTGTGCTTCGTACCTTTTCGAAGGCGCACGGGCTGGCTGGTTTGCGGGTTGGCTATGGCATGGGACCGGCAGAGTTGATCGGGTACCTGACCCGCATGAGGCCGGCGTTCATGGTCTCGTCGCTCGGCGAGGCGGCGGCTTTGGCTGCGCTCGCCGATGTCGATCACATCCGGCGGGCCGTGGAGACGAACGCCCGGGGTGCCAAGCTTCTGGTCGAAGCCATCGCAGACACGGGCATCAGCGTTACGCCAACGTGGGCGAACTTCTTGTTTTGCCGGGCGGGCGAAGACACCCAAAGCCTGTGCCAGAAACTGCAGGGACACGGAGTCATTGTTCGCCACATGAGCGGAGGTTGGGGCGCGCCCGATGCATTCCGCGTGACCATTGGCACACCCGAGAACAACCAGCAGTTCCTTTCTGCCCTGAAGCGGGTGCGGTCGGCCATTCCGGCGTAGGCCAGATTGGGCACGCCGTCGTTACGAACAACGTGCCCACGCGCAAAGTTAGTTGTGGTTTGGTGCAGGACTCATCAGATCCTGCGGATTTGCAGGCACCACGCCTTTCACCTTGGGCATCTGCTTTACCTGTCCGGCTTCGGCGTCGGTAATGTCGATGCCCAGCTTGGAGAGGGTCTCAGCCGTTGCAAGATCCAGTTGCACCTTCGATTTCTCATAATTGGCGGTGGCGTTCAGGACGTTGGACTCTGCTTGTGTCAAGTTGCTCGACGCCTGTAACACGAGTGTCGGAGTGGAAGCGCCGTAATTGAACTTTTTTTGCTCCGCGACCAGACTCTCGTTCGCATAGTCGCGGGCAGCAATTGCCGCCTGCAGCGCAGCGAAGTTCTGCTGCATAGTGAATTGGGCATTGCGCACCTGCAGCGAGATCGTGTTTTCCGTCTGCTGCAAGCCCACCTGTGCCTGGCGGTATTCCAGCTCAGAGCGGACCTGGTCAGCCTGCGCCGAACGATTGCGCAGCGTCACATTGAGATTCACTCCGACACCTTTGTCGGGCGCTGAGCTGTTGAACAGGTTATGAAACGCGTTGGGATACCCGCTTCTCGGAATTGTTCCAGGAAGCAGGCAATTCTCGCCCGGAATCGCTGTTCC
This sequence comes from Candidatus Korobacteraceae bacterium, assembly GCA_052147365.1. GTDB lineage: Bacteria > Acidobacteriota > Terriglobia > Terriglobales > Acidobacteriaceae > Bog-257. The sequence continues at coordinate 3,400 of JBKQKT010000656.1, forward strand.
TGGAGGCAAGCTGTTGCAATCCGGGAAAGCGGGATTCTGATCACCCGCCAAGCCTGAGGCTCCGTAAAACGCGTAGAGGTCCAGCGTGGGGCGCAGCGCATTATTGATCGACTTGCGGGAGATCTCAAGGTTGGTGAGGTTGACGCGCGCCACGGCGATCTCCGGCCTCGCCTGTAAAGCTTCCTGAATGAGGTCCTCGACGGGGCGGACCTCATACTGCTCATTGGCATTCAAAGTGTCGGTCGGGATGACCGGCGCCACTGCCAGAATGGGATCGCCCACGTTCTTAGTGATGGCGTTCTTTATAAGCAGTTGCTCGAGTTGGAGATTAGTCTGCGACGTAATCAGGTTCTGCTTGGCGGTTGCCACTCCGCTCTGGGCCTGAGCCAGCGTAATCGGAGCCAGAGTGCCGATCCTGACCTGCTCCTGGTCGTCGGACAGGGTTTTCTCGGCGAGTTGCAGGGCGCGAACGTTCACGTTGACTGCTTCGTAGGCAGTTACCAGGTCCCAATAGATGTTCTCGACCTGCGAGACGGTCTGGATAATCTGCTGGCGGAACACGACGTCCGTGATCTCGCGGTTGTTGCGCGCGATGCGGATGTAGCGCAGGTTGGGATCGAATCCGAAACCCTGCAGAAGATGCTGCCGCAACGTGAACCGGAAGCCGCTGTTGACCAGCGGGGATTGCAAGGTGAACAGCGAATTGGTGGTGATACGGTTGTTGTTAAACGCAACCGTTGCCAAGGTGCCCGTAGAAAATCCCTGAGTGTACGCGAAGTTATAGGTATTCGTGTTTTGCACCAAAGTTGGCGTGCCGGTGAAAATGATGTTCGACTGCGGCGTGATGGCGTGCTCGCCTCCAACCGTACCTGTAAGGATCGGATCAAAATTATCGATCGGCGGTCCTGCCCCGAGTGTGGAAGATACAATGCCAAGCGCGCCAGCGCCAGCGCCGCCGACTCCAACCTGCGTTCCACCTGCGCCGGTTCCCTGGGCTGCTGTGGAAGCGCTGCCCGTTCCACCGGTTGAAGTCGCGCCGAGAGCTCCGCCCGGCGTGCCAGATACAACGCCAGCATTCACGCCGCGATTGAACTGACCGGATAAAGTGCGCAGAATGTCGGTATCGGCAATGGACATGTTGTAACGTTGAATGCTTATGTCAAGGTTGTTTTCCAGCGCCATCGCGACCGCATCGTTAATGGAGAGGTACATCTTGCCATCGCGAATAAGTTGGTCGATTCGCGCTGAATTGGTAAGGTTCGGAGGTGGCACATTCCGGACCTTATAGGGTGCAATGACATTAGGAAACGGAGATAACGGCTTCGCGTAGTTCTGGTCCGAATACGGGTGAGCGTTGTTCTGCGGCGCCGGCGCCTGTGGCAACGGCGTCAACGGCGGCATGCTAGCCTGGCTGCTTTGTGGAGTTGCATTTTGTGAAAAACTCGCGGTGACAAGCAAACCTACGAGCGCCAGTGAGATCACCTGTTTTATTGTGGACTCGACGAAACGCGACACAAACATGTCTTTATCTCCTGAAACTGATGATTCCATCAGTCTATTGTTCCCGCTGTCTTAGTTTCGGTGCCTTTGGGTTAATACGCACGAAAGTGCCTAAAGGTTCATGATGTTAGGGGCAAATCCGCTTACCACCGCGTTAAATCTGCTGTTGCTTCCAGCGGCCGCGCTTGAACAAGATTACGCTGGCTATGGCGATCGAACACTCCGCAATCACGATGGCAATATACA
>JBKQKT010000657.1:0-5037 GCA_052147365.1 Candidatus Korobacteraceae bacterium
CCGATTCGCCCGTCCACAGGCGCCCGGAGTCGCCGCCGTTCGATCTCGTACCCAAGGCGCTCGATGGCGGCTTTTGTCGTGTCGCGCTCCGCCTCCAGCTTCGCAATTTCTTCCTGAAGCTGTTGCAAATGAATGTCGCGCTCACGGTCACGCGTGGCTAGTTCCTGGGGAATTTGGCGGGCGGCCGATTCCACCGTCACCATGGCCGCACGCGGCTTTGCCGTCTCGCCTTCGGCTTTCTCCAGATCTCGATCCGACAGCAGCTTCTCGGCATGCAGCTTCCGCATCCGCTCCGATTCCCGCTCGGAGTATTGCGCTGCCGTTTCCGCTTCCCGCACACGGCCCTGGGCTTCCTGTGCGCGCAGTTGCGAAGTCTTCTGCTCCTCTGTCCGCGCCATTTGTTCCGCCGCAATTTGCGATCGCAGTCTCGTTATCTCCGGGCCCAGGTCCTGCTCGTGCAGTCTCTCCTGATTCCGGCCAAGCTCGTCTGGCATCGCATCAATCTCCACCAGCACGTCGCCGAGATGAACCTGCTGACCGACTTGCAGACGGCATTGGACCACCCGGCCCTGAACCGGTGATTCAATCGGATAAGTGGAGGAGTCAAGCTCGATCCGTGCCTGGGTGGAAACCTCATAAAGTGATATTCGCGCCCGCACTGCCCAGCACAGCCACATTCCCAGCACCAGAACAGCTCCGGCCAGAGTCCAAATCGTGGACCGGAACTGGTCAGCCATGAGCTGCGCAAATGTGCGCGAAAACCCCGTCATGGCCGGTTCATTCCGCTGCCATACTAGTCGTTTTGCTGTCTCCGCACTTGCTGTTCTTCCTGAGTCCATGCCAGTAACTCAATTTTCGGAGGTATTTGGCGTATTACAGACTTGCCACTTGCTCTGCAAGCGTGCATCGAGGGGGCCCGACACGCCTTCTATTAGGGATATCGAAAACGGACGAGAAAAGGCGACACTGCTTAAGAAAAACCCATCCAGGTAATTGCATGCAGTGAACCATCGCTCGCAATCTGATGACAAATGCTTGACCGGACCTCGGCGCGCTGCTACTCTGGAAGCATATTCGAAATGCTTGGGGTTGTTTCCTCTCTTCATTGACGTGGGTATGACGGAGAACGCAGAGACCGCGTTATCGGCGCTCATGGGTGCGGTCGAGCGTGGCGAGGCGGGTGCGGGGGACGCGCTTTTTGCCGCCCTTTACGCCGAACTGCATCGCCTCGCCAAACGCGAACTTGCGCGCCGCGGTGCTCCCTTGAGCCTCGGGGTTACAACCCTTCTCCATGAGGCGTACCTGAACATGGCCGCGCGAAGCAGCCCCTTGTTTCCCGACGAAGCGCGGTTCATGGGTTATGCGGCGCGGGTCATGCGGGGTCTGATCATCGATCACGCCCGCCAACGGTGTGCGGTAAAGCGCGGCGGCCAATTCGAGATCACCGGGCTGGGAACGGAACCTGGGGAGGAACTCGCCGATGATGCCGAACTCACGCCGATCAGCGAGGCCTTGGACGAGCTTGCCAAGGTGGACTCCTCGCTTGCCGAGATTGTCGACCTGAAGTTCTTCTGCGGTTTCTCCTTCGCCGATATCGCCGCCATGCGGGGCGTATCTGAGCGCACCGTGCAGCGAAAATGGGAGCAGGCGCGCATCTATCTACACCGCACCCTTCGTGCGGCATCATTGTGAGGAACCGATGTCTACACTGAGTCCAGAGACCTGGCAAAAGTTAAGTCGGCATCTGGACGAGGCGCTGGAAATGAAGGAAGAGGATCGCGGCGCGTGGCTGGCGTCGCTACGCGAAAAGGATCCCGGCCTCGCCTCCCATCTGGGAAACCTCCTTCGTGAGCACCAAGTGCTGTCGCAAGAACACTTCCTTGAAAAGGGGCCTGCCACTCCGCTGCCCGCTGCGGCGGCGATGGCGGGCCAGGCGATCGGCCCCTACACCCTGGTGTCGCTGATTGGAGAAGGAGGAATGGGCAGCGTCTGGCTGGCGGAGCGCAATGACGGGCGATTCGAGCGCCGGGCGGCGGTCAAACTGCTGCGCGCCCACCTACTCGGCAGCGCTGGCGGAGAACGATTCAAGCGCGAGGGCACCATCCTCGCCCGCCTCGCCCACCCCAACATTGCGCAACTCCTGGATGCAGGCATTTCCGCCAGTGGACAGCCTTTTCTGGTTCTCGAATATGTCGAGGGGCGGGACATCGTGGCCCACAGTGACCAGCGCCGGCTCGATGTGGAAGGGCGTCTGCGGCTCTTTCTAGATGTGCTTCGCGCGGTTGCGCACGCGCATGCGAACCTGATCGTGCACCGTGACATCAAGCCTTCCAACGTCTTGGTGAGGACTGACGGGCAGGTTAAATTGTTGGACTTCGGCATCGCCAAATTGCTTGAAGACGAGGGCGCCGAGGGAATGGGGACGTTGCTCACACGCGAAGGCGGAGCGGCATTAACTCCACGGTTCGCTGCGCCCGAGCAAGTGACCGGCGGTCCCGTGACCGTAGCCACCGATGTCTATGCGTCGGGCGCGCTTCTGTATGTGCTCTTGACCGGACAGCACCCCGCCGGGCCGGGGCCGCACTCGCCCGCCGACCTGGTCAAGGCGATCGTGGAGACCGAAACCCTGCGGCCGTCCGACGTCCTGGACCCGCAACGGGATAGCACGGACGGGGCAGTCGAGGCCGCCGCCAATCGCGCCAGCACCCCTGACAAACTCCGCCGATCCCTGCGCGGCGACCTCGATACGATTGTGGCCAAAGCGCTGAAGAAGAATCCTCAGGAACGCTATGTATCCGCCACGGCATTTGCAGACGACCTGCAGCGCTATTTGAGGCACGAACCGATCAGCGCGCGGCCTGACACCCTCATGTATCGTACCGGTAAGTTCCTGCGCCGGCAGCGACTCCCGGTGGCGGCCCTCCTCCTGGTGATCGTCAGCCTGGCGGGCGGTCTGTACGAAGTCAATCGCGAACGCGTGCTTTCCCAGCGTCGGTTTTCCGACGTGCGCCGACTGGCCAACAAACTCTTCGACATTGACGTACAGGTGCGCGACCTGCCCGGCAGCACCAAGACCAGGCAGTTGATCGTTGACACCTCCCTCGAATACTTGCGCCGGCTGGCGGCCGATGTCCAAGGGGATCCTGCACTGGCACTCGATGTGGGTAATGCCTACCTGCGTGTGGCACGGGTACAAGGCATCCCGGTCGGGCCGACACTTGGACAAAAGGATCAGGCGGAGAAAAACCTTAAAATTGCCGACGACTTCATTCAGTTCGTCCTCAAGAAAGAGCCGGCAAACCGCATCGCCATGCTGCGGGCGGCACAGATCGCGCATGATCGGATGATTCTGGCTCGTTTTACCCATCGCGATAATGAGGCGCATGTCCTTGCCGGCAGGTCGGCAGAGTGGCTTGACAAGTTCCACGCCGGAAAGGGTGATGAAGCGGAAGCTGCGGGAATACTCAACACCTATTTGAATGTGGCCGACCAATTCAGCTCTGATGGTGATTACGAAAAAGCCCTGCAATTGTGCCGCCGGGGTGGCGACATTGCCGGGCGGCTCAATCGCTCAGCAAGCAGGGGCAATTTCCTCTGGGTCGCCGCCAGCGTACTGCAGACACGCGGCGACCTGGACGAAGCCCTTACTACAATTCAGGAATCGGTGAGACTTTTGGATCCGGGGCCCGATTGGACGACGAAAATCGGCCAGACGCTCAATTTCGGCCATGCCTTGGTTTACGAGGGCAGGATCCTCGGCCAGAACGATGGCATTAGCCTTGGCCGGCCGCAGGACGCGCTGCAGCCTCTGCAGCGCGCTTTCGACAGCGCCGATGCAATCGTACACCGCGATCCGAATGATCACGCGTCGAGAGGCGACCTGGCGATGGCCGCAATCACTCTGGGAGGTATTCTGCGCCACTCCGATGCGCGAAGAGCTTTTGATGTTTACACTCACGCCCTGCGGCACCTGGCGGAAGTACAAGGCGATCCGCACCTCGAGAGATACGAGATTAATTTGCTGGCTGGTTCGAGCTATGCACTGCAGAAACTAGGACGCGGCAGCGAAGCTCGGCAGAAAATCGATACCGCGCTTAAGCAACTCAAAGATCTGAAATTCTACCCGGCGGATAAAATTGATCTCGGTTCAGAAACGGAAGAGACACTTCGGGCGCTCGCCGATTTCGAAGTCGGGAATCGCGACCTGCCACATGCCATCGAGATTTACGAAGAACTCTTGAACAAGATGGATCCGCCCGAGTCCGATGCTCAATTCGACCTGGAGGACGCGGTCCACGTTTCGACAATCTTCAGTTCCTCCGCGGACGCCTACCGTCGTGCCCGCCGCATTGAGCGTGCTTCTGCTATGGACCGCCGCCGCCTGGAACTGTGGCAGCGATGGGCACACAAGCTGCCGAACAATGCCTTCGTTCGCCAACAGCTTGAGGCCGCGAGCCGTTCATAGAGACATGCTTCTGTGAGCGTCATCGAGCACCAAAGTCAGTTGGTTATCACTGGCGGAGCCCACACGTTCTTAGGAAGAAAACCGGAACCGGGCGTTGTTTCCCATCCGGTTCCGGCAAAGAACCTCAGTACCAGTTATACCAAAAAAATTGAATCGTACTGTTGTTCCAGACATATGGCACGGTAAGCAGATGGCCGTTGCTGTAGTTGTACATCCAGATGTCCTGGCTGTTGGCTCCGTTATAGTTCATCAAGGAGCCGTTGGTTTGCAAGGCGTACGCGTCATACATCCAGGCGACGTTGTAGTCCGCCAGATCCGTCAACGCGTTGTTTTCGTAGGGCCGCTCCATGATCCATTCCGCTTGGTACCCAAGGACGGGAATTTGGTCCTCGGTCGTGCACTTATTGTCAATCTCAAGCCCGAGGCAGTTGTACACATTCGCGTACTCGGCCTGTGTCTGGTCTTCGACAGACGCGATGGCGAACAACCCTGACAGCGAAGGGCTCTGCCCCTTGTTGCCCACCCACACCTCGCTGAACATTCCGTCACCGGGCGACACGTTGAGGTTGGGC
>JBKQKT010000658.1:0-9455 GCA_052147365.1 Candidatus Korobacteraceae bacterium
AGAACGCGCGGAGGGACATAGGTACCTAGAGCAGTGATTTTGGCGCGAATAGGTTTCGGCAATCGAGTTCTCCGGGAACAACGTTAACGAAAATAAATGAGCACTCATTGTCAACGATGCGAATGGGAAAGTCTATCGAGGGAGCCTCTCAACCAACAAACCAGACGGCGTTGCAGCTCGCAAATGACCGCCGCTTAAGATAACTTCGAAGTCAAACTATTTTGTGGAGGCGTGGCTTGGAGAGTTACGAACTGCGCGTGCGCGAGAGTTTCGCCCGCCAAGGGATGATGAAGACTCTGGAAGCCCAGCTGTCGGTGGTGCAGAGAGGCGCCACTGAAATCCGCTTCCCGTGCACGGCTGCCGTAAGCCAACAGCACGGGTTCGTTCATGCGGGTGCGGTAACGACTGTCCTCGACTCGGCTTGCGGCTATGCAGCGCTGACGGTCGCTCCGGAAGGCTTTGAAGTGCTATCGGTAGAATTCAAGGTCAATCTTCTCGCTCCCGCAACCGGCGACTACGTGATTGCGCGCGCGCAAGTGAAGCGCGCGGGAAAGACGCTGACCATCTGCACGGCAGATGCGTTTGCCTGGCGGCCAGAGGGGGAAAAGCTCGTCGCGATGATGCTTGCCACCATGATCATTCGTCCACTGGAGCGATGAGAGCCGGCGTGCATTCTTGGGTCTCACGGTAAAACAAGCCAGGCGCCAGTTGACCGCTGCACACGCACTGGCCTGCTACCGTTGCTTCCTTCCGGACCTGGCGGGTTTCACAGGATTGCGTTGCGCGGGACCAGCGCCCGACTAGTCAATATAACATTTCGTAATGGGGCAGCGCGGAAGCGGTAAGCGTCCAAAATGTTGCTTCCGGTGCTTCGGGAAGCTGCGGTAAACCGGTGTTAGAATGAAGAGATTGCATGCAGCCGAGAATTGATTCTGTAGCCTTGCTGGACGCTCCCGATGAGAGCTGGGACGCTACGACCCCCAAGAAAATTGGCTTCGTGAGCCTGGGCTGTCCCAAGAACCTGGTGGACAGCGAGGTGATGATGGGCCTGCTGTCACAAGGCGGAGCTGAGATTACCTCTCGCGCCGAAGACGCCGACATCATCGTCGTCAATACCTGTTCTTTCATTGATTCCGCGAAGCAGGAGTCGGTGGACACCATCCTGGAGATGGCGCAGCACAAGACTGCCGGACGTGCGCAGAAGCTGATCGTTGCCGGCTGCCTGGTCGAGCGCTACCGCAACGAAATCCAGAAGAACATTCCGGAAGTGGACGCGGTGGTCGGCACCGGCGAGTTGCAACAGATACTCAGTGCGGCCGGGATCGAACCCAGACAGGCCGGCGATTCACCGTTCGTCATTCTGAACGGGCGTGCGGAAGGCAATGCCCGCGAAGCTGCCGGACGCTTCTCAAAGGAGTCGTGGGACGGCGCAATTGCCGATCTGCCGAGCTACCTCTACGACGAGAACACCCCACGCCTGCTGGCGACGCCGAAGTATTCGGCATACATCAAGATTGCAGAAGGGTGCGATCATCCCTGCTCGTTTTGCATCATTCCGCAGTTACGCGGAAAGTTTCGCTCGCGCCGTTTCGAGTCGGTCATCGCCGAGGCCCAACGCCTGGCGCAGCAGGGCGTGCGTGAGATTACGCTCATCGGACAGGACACGACCTGCTACGGCGAAGAACTCGGCCTGAAGGACGGCCTGTCGCTGCTGCTGGAGCGGTTGGCGCAAATCGACGAATTGCGATGGGTGCGATTCCTTTACGCTTACCCCAATAAGATCACCGGCCGGTTGCTGGAGACCATTGCCGCGCATGACAAGATTTGCTCCTACATTGATGTGCCGTTGCAGCATGCTTCACCCAGCGTGCTGAAGCGCATGAAGCGCGGCGCCGGGGCCGACATTTTCCTGCGCTCCATCGAGACGATGCGGCGCGAAATTTCCGGGCTGACGCTGCGAACCTCGTTCATCGTGGGATTCCCGGGCGAGACCGAGGCCAACTTCGAGGAACTCTGCCAGTTCGTTCGCGAAGCTCAGTTCGACTGGCTCGGCGTCTTTGGCTATTCAGACGAGGAAGGCGCAAGGGCCTTTGATCTCGATGATAAAGTTCCGGCGCGCGAAGTCCAGCGCCGCCGTAGGAAGCTGATGTCCGTCCAGAAGCAGATCAGCCGCAAGAAGAAGCGCGCGCTGGTCGGACAGCAATTCGATCTGCTGCTGGAAGGGCCTTCGGCGGAAACCGACTTGCTTTGGGAGGGCCGGACGGAAATGCATGCTCCCGAGATCGACGGCACGGTTTATGTGAACGATTGCGGAGATCGGGACGACCTGCGGGAAGGCGAGTTCTACCGCTGCCAGATTACTGAGGCGCATGATTACGACTTGGTCGCACGCATTGTGTAAGCAGTTGTCAGTTGTCAGTTGGGAGAGGCGAACCCAACTCAGATAAAGCTCGGCCACGCACGCCGAGGCTTTAAACTGACAACTGGCTACTGACAACTGGATCATGAAAAGGCGAGCGCGCAGCTTACGTTGTCCAACCTGCAGGAAGATTGTGCTGGCGCGAGATCCGGAGTTTCCTTTCTGCAGTGAGCGCTGCCGCACGGTTGACCTGGGCAAATGGGCGAGCGGTGGCTATGTCATTTCCACGCCTCTGAACGATCCGGAGACTGGCGATTCCAACTACTCCAACCAGCGCAGCAGAAAATGACGCGGGCTTGCCTGCACCGAGGTGGGCCACGCTGGTTGCCACGTTTTTCGGCGCCGGAAGACTACGTCCAGGGCCGGGCACCTGGGGATCGCTGGCGACGGTCTTGCTGTGGTGGTTGCTTGCGTCACACCTTCCAACGTCCGCGCGAATTCCCGTAATCCTGCTGCTCATCGTGATTGTGGTCGCTGCGGGGATTCCAGCAGCAACCCTGGAAGCGCGCGGCTGCGGCAAGAAAGACCCCTCTCATGTGGTAATTGATGAGGTTGCGGGACAACTGGTGACGCTGATTGCGTGTCCTATCGTGTGGCAAGGGCTGCTCCTGGGCTTTATACTTTTTCGTGGATTCGACATCCTGAAGCCCCCTCCGGTGCGGAGTCTCGAACGCCTTCCCGAAGGAACGGGTATCGTGGTGGATGATCTCGGTGCGGGAGCGTATGCGCTGATCGCGCTGCAGCTGCTTCTGCACTTTGGGGTTGTGCGTTAGGACGTTGGGGCAAACGAGAATTGTGATGATGGACCGAAAAGCAGGGGCAAAGAACGTCAATGGCAAGCCGCACATCGAGGCCATCGATCCCCCCTGTGCGCTGCCGGGAGGCGAGATCCGCATAACCGGGCGTGGCCTGCGCCCGGCCGAACTGCGCCGCCCGCGTGTGCATTTCGGCGATGTGGACGGCTCGGTCATCATCAGTTCCGAACAGTTCATCGTGGCGCGCGTTCCAGAGGGCGCTGCCTCGGGTGAAGTTGTGGTGGCCACGAACGGCCATAAGAGCAATCCTCGGGAGTTGCGCGTAGCGGTTCCCATTGCCGAGAGTCTTCATCCGGTCGCGAATCCGGCCATCGATGCCGAGGGCAATATTTACGTTACGTTCTCCGGTTCGCGTGGGCAGAAAGTTCCGGTGGCTATCTACCGCATCGACAACAACTACAACGTGAAGCCGTTTCTGCACGAGATGATGAATGCGACCGGAATGGCTTTCGATCGCGCGGGTAGCCTGTACGTCTCTTCCCGCTACGACGGAACGGTGTACCGGGTGGCGCAGAACGGCACCATGAGCTCGTACGCCGAGGGGATGGGCATCGCCACCGGTATCGCGTTTGATCCCGAGGGGAATCTCTATGTTGGCGATCGCAGCGGCACCATCTTCAAGGTCGCCCGCGATCGCCAGATCTTCGTCTTCGCCATGCTGGAGCCGAGTGTGGCCGCCTATCATCTTGCGTTCGGCAACCATGGCAACCTGTACGTCACGGGCCCGACCACGTCAAGTTTCGATGCTATTCATCAGATTGACCCTCACGGCGAGGTCAGCGTGTTCTACCGCGGACTCGGGCGCCCGCAGGGACTGGCCACAGATGTGGACGGCAACCTGTACGTCGCCGCATCGCTTAACGGCCGGCGCGGGATCGTGAGAGTTACGCCCAACCGTGAGGCGTCGCTCGTTGTCTCGGGCCACAACCTGGTTGGATTGGCATTTGCTCCCGACGGCGCTGCCGTCCTCGCCACAACCAGCGGAGTGCACCACCTTTCGTGGGACATCGAAGGCCGGAATCTCGTGCCCGCAGCGTGAGTTCACCACAGAGACACAGAGACACAGAGTTAGAAAGAGAATTTCAGCAGGGAGACCACGGAGAGCACGCAGGATTGCTTTCAATTGGGTTGATTCGGCCAGGCGTGGGTCACAATAGCAATCGAGGCCTTCCCAATTGCCTCCGTCGGGTCCGTGATCTCCGTGGTGCATGCTTTTCTCTGTGCCTCTGTGGTTGTTCGAATCTCCGATGCTAGACTGACAAGGTGATCGCGGAAATTATTGCGGTTGGCTCGGAGATGCTCACCCCGACGCGGCAGGACACAAATTCCCTCTACCTCACCGCTCGTCTCAACGATCTAGGCATCAGCGTCGCATTCAAGACTGTAGTAGGCGACAATCTGGCCTACCTCACATCTGTAGCGCAAACCTCTCTCCGTCGCGCCGACATTTCGATCTTCATGGGAGGCCTTGGCCCGACCGAGGACGACCTCACTCGAGAGGCGGTGGCTGATGCTTTAGGAGTCGAACTGAAACGTGATCACGAAATCGTCGCCGTTATGTACAAGCGCTTCGCGGAGCGCCGCCTGCAGATGCCTGAGAACAATGCCCGGCAAGCCGACATCCTGAGCGGCGCGACGGTACTGCCGAATTCCAGAGGCACTGCGCCAGGACAGTGGCTGCAAACCGAAGTTGAGGGCAAACCTCGCATTGTCATGCTGCTTCCCGGACCTCCACATGAGCTGCAAGTTATGTGGGAGAAGCAATGCGAGGCTCGTCTGCTGAAGGTAGCGCCTCCCGCTGCCATCGCGACGCGTGTGCTCAAGACTGCCATGCTGCCGGAGTCGGCTGCCGACGCGCGTACCGCCCCGATTTACAAGAAATATCCGGAAATTGAAACCACCGTACTGTCAGGGCAAGGGCAGGTTGAGTTTCACTTGCGCGCCACTGCAACCAGACAGGAAGATGCTCAAGCCGCAGTCGACCGCCTGGCCGGCGAATTGGAAGACGAACTGGGCGACGCGGTCTTTTCGTCAGCCGGAGAATCGCTGGAGGAGATCGTCGGCTACTACCTGCAGATGCGCAATGCCAAGCTGGCGGTAGCTGAATCATGCACGGGAGGAATGATCGCCGAGCGAATTACGTCGGTGGCCGGCAGTTCACGATACTTCCTAGGCGGGGCCGTAGTTTACTCCAACGATCTGAAGACGCTGTTCGCAGATATCCCTCCGTTGATGATCGAAGCGCATGGCGCGGTGAGCAAGGAGGTCGCGCTGGCGTTGGCCGATAACATTCGCGAGATTTGCAATGCCGATATCGGCGTTGGCGTGACGGGAGTCGCGGGTCCCGGCGGGGGCACGGAAGAGAAGCCGGTCGGCCTGGTGTGGATTGCAGTTACCAATGGCCACAAGCAGGAAGTCCTGCAGCGGCGCTTTCCCGGGGACCGCGAACGCATCCGGCGCTGGGCCAGTCAACAGGCGCTCGACCTGGTGCGCCGGATGTTGATGTGAGACTATGCGCCTGTTCGTGGCACTCGATATTGATGCCGACGTTCGCGGCCGAATTGCCGACTTCCGCAATCAGATGCGGCCACTCGCGCCTGATGTCCGCTGGGTCGGCCTGGAGACGTTTCACGTAACATTGCAATTTCTCGGCGAAACGAAGAAGCTGGCTGAGATTCAGAGCGCGTTGCGACTGGTGAGGGGCTCACCGATTACGCTTGTGTTTCGCAACGCCGGCTTCTTCCCTACCTCGAAATCGCCGCGCGTGTTTTGGGTGGGTATCGAACCGGATCAGAATCTTGCGGAGTTGGTCAAGGCAATTGCCGAGGCACTGCAGCCGCTGGGCTTCGAGCGTGACAAAGGTCCCTATGAGCCACATCTGACACTGGCAAGGGCGGGCAGCGGCCGTCCGCGTCCGGTCCCGGGTGAACGCTCTGCGCCCAGCTTGCAGCAGGTTCGCGCTAGAGTCGAGGCTCTGCAACCTCCGGAGTTCGGTACAATGACGGCGCGAGAGTTCTATCTGTACGAAAGCAGGCTGTCGCCCTCGGGGGCGCAGTACACGAAGTTGTCGCGCTACCTGCTGGATCTCACGAATAGTCCGTAACTTTGACCAGGCTCACACTCATCATCGTCGTAGTTTCTTACCTGTTGGGGTCGGTCCCCTTCGGCTACCTGCTGGTGCGTGTTTTTCGCGGCCAGGACGTGCGCCAGACCGGCAGCGGCAACATCGGCGCTACCAATGTTGCGCGCACCGGCTCCAAAGGGCTGGCCATAGTAACGCTGCTGCTCGACGCCCTCAAGGGATATGCAGCGGTTAAGTTTGCCTTCTGGCTGGCCGGATCGGGTCGGTTCGAAAGCGGAGTTCCGGCCGGCAGCTACGGCCAGGTGTCGCAGGTAATCGGCAGCCATACGATTTTTCTGCTGGCAGCACTGGCTGCATTTTGCGCCATCCTGGGACACATGTTTACCGTGTGGCTTGGATTCAAAGGCGGCAAGGGAGTAGCGACGGCAGTGGGAGCCTTTGCGGCGCTGGCACCGCGCGCCATAGTCGTCGCACTCGTGTTGTTCATCATTGTCGTAGCTCTCACACGTTACATCTCGCTGGGCAGCATGGTCGCGGCCGCGGCATTTCCATTGCTGGTGCTTTGGTTCAATCCTGCGGAACGAACGACTGCGCCCATCCTGCTGCTGATTGCAGCTTCTTCCCTGCTGATTATTGTGCGCCACAAAGACAACATCGGGCGCTTGCTAGTTGGAACGGAGCATCGTTGGCGATGAGAGAGGCCTTCCTGTGAGCGAAGTTGCGGTCATCGGCGCGGGAGCTTGGGGCACGGCCATCTCCATCGTGCTGGGCCGCAAGCAGACGCATTGTGTGCGGCTGTGGGCCTACGAGCGCGAAGTCTGCGAGAGCATCCAGGCCCGGCACGTCAATGATCTGTTTCTGCCGGAAGACCTGATACCGGAAACGGTCGTAACAACGAACAATTTCGAAGAAGCGCTACGCGGAGCAGAAATCGTCGTCAGCGTCATGCCCTCACACCACACCCGACGCTTGTTTCAGACAATGCTGCCGTACCTTCGGCCGGAGATGCTCTTCGTCAGCGCCACCAAGGGCATTGAAAACGATTCCTTACTGAGGATGACCGAAGTTATTACCGAAGTGTTGCGTGATCGGCCCGTGGGCTTCATTCCCCGCATCGGCGCGATGAGCGGGCCCACATTTGCCAAGGAAGTGGCGAAGGGCGATCCGACTGCCATCACCGTCGCATCGACCGACCGCGAGCTGGCGGCGAGGGTCCAAAGGGAATTCAGCGATCCTCGCTTTCGCGTCTATACCAACAGCGATGTGGTCGGCGTGGAGCTGGGCGGCGCACTGAAGAACATTGTCGCCATCGCCGCCGGAGTTCTGTTCGGCCTCAATCTCGGGCACAATACGGTGGCCGCGCTGATCACGCGCGGGCTGGCCGAGATCACGCGACTGGTGGTCGCCTGCGGAGGCCGTGCGGAAACCATGGCCGGGCTCGCCGGACTCGGCGACCTCGTGCTTACTTGTACCGGCGGCCTCTCGCGCAATCGCAGCGTCGGGGTGGAGCTTGGACGCGGCCATAAGCTTGACGACATCATTGCCGGAATGCACGGCATGGTCGCTGAAGGTGTGCTCACCACAAACGCGGCCGTCGGCCTGGCGCACAGGGTTGGGGTGGAAATGCCAATCACGGAGCAGATGCACGCCGTCCTTCAGCAAGGCAAGTCGGTACAGGACGCAATACGAGACCTTATGGGACGGCCCTCGACCAGCGAGGTTGGACTGTACAGAAATTAACGAGGCGGGTTTCGCACCGGCGTTTATCGAGACTTTCGCGCAACGCTGCCGCCTTATAATTCATCTACTAACGAACGGCTCGTACGATGGAATGTATAAATGGCTGTACTACACACTATGTTGAAGCAGCCGCATACCGCGCGAGAGGTGGGTTGTTCCGGAACTTATGCGCGGCATTGATTGGTGCAAGCGTCCTGCTAACCTGTGGTCCTTCTTGGGGGCAAAGCGGCGTCGGAGGTCTCTCATCTCTGCCGACGGCAGAGGACGTGATCAATCGCAACCAGGACCCCTTCCTCGGTTCTATTCCACAGGGGAAAGCTACTCCCGCGGTGCTCGATCTCACCTTCGACGAAGCGTTGGATCGTGGACTGAAGTACAACCTGGGGTCATATCTAGCGGCCCGAGTGACCGAGCAGGCGAGCGCTTCTCATCTTCTTGCTCTCAGTGACCTGTTGCCGGTGGTGAACGGCTCCTTCAGCGAGTCGGACCAAAAGCTCAACCTGAAGCAGTTCGGCCTCGACTTCCCGGGCTTCCCAACCTCGGTGGGACCATTCGGCATCACTGATTTGCGCGCAAGCGGAACCTGGACCGTACTCGACTTCCACTCCATCAACAACATTCAGGCGGCCTCGCAGAATGTGAAAGCCGCACAGTTCACCTACCGCGATGCGCGCGATACGGTCGTGCTGGCGGTCGGCGCGAACTATCTGCTGACCATCGCGCAGGAATCGCGCGTGACTGCAACCCAGGCGGAACTCCAGACCGCCCAGGCTCTGTACCAGTTGGCGGAGGACCAGGAAAACGCAGGCCTCGCGCCCAACATTGACACGCTGCGCGCGCGCGTGCAGTTACAGGCGCAAATAGAGGCGCTCATCCAGGCGCAAAACGATCTGGAGAAGCAGCGCATCGCCCTGGCGCGCGTCATCGGATTGCCGGTGCAGCAGAAGTTTCGCCTGGTGAACCGAGTTCCCTATCATCCGCTGCCGGAATTGGAACTGGAGAGCGCCTACGAGCGCGCTCTGCAAACGCGTCCCGATTACCAGGCGGCGCTGGCTTCCCTCCGGGCGGCGCAACTGAGCCGCGAAGCGGCCTGGAAGGAGCGACTCCCCTCGATCGGCCTTGCCGGAGAGTATGGCGTGCTGGGTAATACTCCCGACACCCTGTCTCCCAACTGGTCAGCGGCGGCGACGCTGAGAATCCCCATCTTCCTGGGAGGAAGAGTGGAGGCCGACGTTCGCCAGACAGAAGCGGTCCTGAAGCAGCGCCAGGCCCAGGTGGACAACTTGCGTGGCCGTATCGAACAGGACGTGGAAGACGCCCTGCTAGATCTGAAGGCGGCAGCCCAGCAAGTGGAAGTTGCCAGGTTGGGACTTGAACTGGCGCAGCAGGCGTTGGCGCA
>JBKQKT010000659.1:0-7853 GCA_052147365.1 Candidatus Korobacteraceae bacterium
TGCCCACATGCACCCCTGCACCGGAGTTGCCCGCGCAGCGGTGGCGAGTCGGGGAGTGGCTCAGCCTGGTAGAGCACCTGGTTCGGGACCAGGGGGTCGGAGGTTCAAATCCTCTCTCCCCGACCAATTATTTCCCAGCACTTGCAGTAGCAGCGAGACCCTCCAAAACGACTCCCTGGTTTTGCACCTGATTTCACCCAGCACTCAAGCCTTCCGAACCGCACAAATACTGCACTTCTGCTCTCGGGCTGCGTGCAGCACTATCTACAAAACCGACTACAGCGCCGTGATGAAGGAACCAGGTGCCCTCCGTTTCTAAGGGTGAGACCAGCCAGGCATTTACAGTATGATCAACGTCTTTAGTCTGCAGACGTGCTCTGGCCGGACGGACCAGGTTAGTTAGGCGATACGTTGTTCGCCAGTTTACCGCAGCATTCCGGTCTTTGCGGCAATTCGGAACGGTCCCACCCGCCGCCCAGGGCCTGAATCAGCAGTACGGTGTTTGCCAGGCGACGTCCCAGGAGACTTACCGCTGTCACCTCATCCGACAGCGACATGCTTTGCGCTACGGTCACCTCGAGGTAGCTAGTTACTCCGCCCGCGTAACGGATATTCGAAAGATCCAGTGAGCTTTGCGACGCTTGCACAGCGGCATTCTGTACGGTTGCCTCCTGCTCCAGAATCCGCAAGGCAGCCAGGTTATCTTCAACCTGCTGAAAGGCGGCAAGCACGGTTTGACGATAGGACGCGACCGCGTAGTCATACCCTTGTATCGCTTGATCGGTGACAGCGCGACGGCGTCCTACGTCGAACACGGTCACTAGTGCCGCTGCTCCCACCGACCATAATGCGCTCGGTCCCTGCACGAGCGTTGTGATGCTGCCGCTTTCTAATCCTCCCGTGGCCGTCAAATTCACGAGGGGATAATACGCTGACTTAGCGACCCCGATCTGAGCATTCGCGGATGCCATTTGGCGTTCAGCAGCGGCGATGTCAGGACGCCTCTCCAGCAATTCAGAGGGCACTCCGGGTGGAATAGGCGGAGGAGGGGCGGTAAGCGGCAGCGGAGGAAGCGTAAATTCTGCTGGAGGCTTGCCGATCAACACGGCAACCGCATGCTCAAACTGTGCCCGCGACACGCCAACGTCGATCGCTTGAGCACGGGTTGTTTCCAATTGGGTTTTGGCTTGCTCGACCTCTACATCGGACGCCAATCCTCCCTGATAGCGGTCCTCATTCAACTTCAGCGCATCTTCATATTGGGCCACGGTCTCTTGCAGGAGCTTTTCTTCTGCATCCAGACTGCGGGCTGCGAAGTAGTCGAAGGCCAGGTTGGCATGCATGCTGAGATTGACACCCGCGAGATCAGCCGCGCTGGCCTGCGCCTGGGCGCGAGAGGACTCGACAGTCTTACGAACACGGCCCCAGATATCGGCTTCGTAAGTCAGCTCGAGCGGCAACACGAAGTCGTTAAATGTGACACCGTTGAAAGTCGCGCTGCGGGGTGGGCGATTGTTGGAGTACCTCTCCCGGCCGGCCGATGGGTTGGCCGTCACGGTCGGATAATAATCCGCCCGGTAGTATCGCAGCACGGCACGCGCCTGCTGGTACTGCGCGAAAGCTGCTTTGAGATTCTGGTTGGAGACGTCGATCTGCTCCTCCAGTACGTTGAGTTGGGGATCATGGAAGATCTCCCACCATTTGGCCGACAGATTCTGGTCGTTGGGTTGCGCCATCTTCCAGTTTCCTGTCTCCTTGTACGAAGGAGGGGTCTCTACCGGAGGACGTTGGTACTTAGGTCCAACCGTGCACCCGACGAACTGAAGTACTGCGACTGCCGAGAGGATATCGAGCCAGACCATCTTTCTGGCACTCTTCTGCACATTCATTTTTCGAAGCTTCTTCACTTGGAATCTCCCGGCAGCGTTGCCTGAACGATTTGGACCTCCTGCCCGTGAACGATGGAGTCTGGCGGGTTGACGATGACTTGGTCGTCTGCCTTGAGGCCGGCGACGATCTCAATTGTGTTGCCAAAATCGTGGCCAGCAGTCACCGCAGTAAGGACGACTTTCCCGTTTTTCACCACGCAAACGTGTAAGCCTTCGCTGCGGAATATCAGAGTATTGACCGGAATCACGAAGGTTGAGGCCTGCGTCGGGATGGCCAGGTGGACCTCTGCATACGAGCCCGTGAGCAGCGTGCCGGCAGGGTTGGCTACATCTACCTCGATCAGCAAGGTACGGGTCGTCATATTGATGGCGTCAGCCGTGCGGACGAGCTTTCCCTGAAATTTGCGGCCTGGGAACTCTGCCAGGGTGATATCCGCAGTCATGCCTTCTTTGATGCCTTGCGAGTATTCCTCCGGGACGTTTACGTAAACCCGCAACGTTCCGGGTTGAGCGATGTGGTAGAGATCAGTCTTGACCCCGCCAGCGCTCCCGGAATTAATGAGGTCACCGATATCGGTGTTACGGGCGGTCACGATACCATCGAATGGGGCGTAGATCTTTTCAAAAGACTGCAACGCCTGAAGCTGTTTGACGTTGGCCTGGTCGGCTTCCACGATCGCCTTATTGGCGTTGTACGTGCCCACGGCATTGTCGACATCCTGCTGGGAAACGGCTTTTTTCGTGAGCAATCCCTGGTAGCGGTTCTTCGTGACCTCGGCAAGCGCGAGGTTCGCCTTTGCGGTGTCGAGATTGCTGATCGATTGCTCCACCTGCTGATCGACTTCCGGAGCATCAATCACCGCGAGCAGTTGTCCTTGCTTGACTCGCGCTCCGATGTCGACATACCACTTCCTCAGATAGCCGTTCGTCCGTGAATAAATCGGTGAAGAGCTGAAGGGCTGTACATTGCCGGGAAGGATGATCTCCTGTGCAGGAGCAGCTCGGGTTGGCAATATGACCGACACTGGCGTTATGGCTGATTGAGCGGCCTCTGCGCGTGCGGTCCTGCCGGCCCTGACACGTGACCGGATTCCCCAAAGCAGGACGACGGCAACCACGACTAACGCAATCGCCCAGACAAGCCACAGTTTGCGCGAGCCCTTCCGTACTCGTACATCCTTCCACGGAAGAGGTGGTCCGCTGGGCGGTCTTGGATCTTCGGTTTGAGGCAACATAGCTACTCCAATGCCTAGGCCTTTGACTCAGTTCCGGTTTGCGCCAAATGCCGGCGTCCCTGCAGGACGCTAAAAAATGTCGGAACAAAGAGCAGGGTGGAAACGGTCGCGAAAATCAGTCCCCCTATCACCGCCCGGCCGAGGGGAGCGTTCTGTTCTCCGCCGTCGCCTAACCCGAGAGCCATGGGCACCATGCCGATGATCATCGCCAGGGCGGTCATCAGCACCGGACGAAAACGTGTGAAGCCCGCTTCCAGCGCGGCACTGAGGGAATCTTTTCCTTCCATCATTTGCTCCGTAGCAAAGCTCACAACCAGGATGCTATTTGCGGTCGCGACTCCCAAGCACATGATGGCTCCCATCAGCGCGGGTACGCTCAAAGTCGTGTGAGTTATGAACAGGAACCACGCAATCCCGGCGAGTGCGGCGGGCAATGCTGAAATCATGATGAATGGGTCGAGCCATGACTGAAAGTTAACCACGATCAGCAGGTAAACGAGGATGATCGAGAACACCAGTCCACTCAGAAGACCGACGTAGGACGATCGCATGGTCTGGACCTGTCCACGGACAACAACTCGAGAACCGCGCGGTAATTGCGAGCGCGAGCCGTCAATGATTTTGTTGATGTCGCTGGACACGCCACCGAGGTCACGCCCGGCGACAGCGCCAAAGATGTCAATCACTGGTGCTACGTTGTAATGAGAAACCACAGCCATGCCCGTTCCCCGTTGGGTCGATACCAGACTGGCCATCAGCGATGGTGCTGCATTTGGGTCTGTTCCGGTGACGGGAATGTTCTCCAGATCCTGCAATGTGTCGGTGCGATATTCCGGCGTCTGGGTGGCAATCTGATAGCTGACATGATTCTTTGGGTCAACCCAGAAGGTGGGTGAAGTTTGAAAACTACCGCTCAGTGATACCAGCAGATTTTGTGCTATGTCGTGGGCGCTGAAACCCAGTTGTTCAGCCTTGGTGCGTTCGACTCGCATACGAAGATACGGCTCATCGAAGGGCTGCTGAATCCGCAGGTCAACCGCCCCGGGAACGTATCTCATTTTCGCAAGCAGCGCATCCGCGTAGCGACGGTTGGCTTCGAGGTCCTGGCCGACGATCTGAACATCGATCGGGGCTGGTAGTCCAAAATTCAGAATCTGGCCGACCATGTCGGCAGGTAGAAAGTAGAAGGTCGCTCCCGGGAACTGCCTGGGCAGGACCTGCCGGAGTTGGTGAAGGTAGTTGTCCGTGGGATGGTGATTGGGCGACAGAGTCACGAGGATATCGGCATCTGATGTGCCGACTGGAGCGGAATTGCTATACGAGAGATTGATGCCGCTGTAGGGCAAGCCTATGTTGTCGATGACACTTTGGATTTCGTCTGACGGAATTTCCTGTCGAATCGACCGCTCCACCAGATCACATAAATTGGCGGTTTCCTCAATGCGCATTCCGGTGGGAGCGCGTAAATGAAGCTTGAAGGTTCCGCTGTCTATACTCGGAAAAAAATCCCGGCCCAACCAGGGAATCAGAATTGCCAGAGAACCAAGCGATGCTGCGAAAAACGCCATCAAAAAAACCGGGCGGTGGTGGAGACAGCGCTCCAGCAGCCCGCGATATCTGTGACGAAAGCTTTCGAACGCTTCCTCAAAGCGGTGCTGCAGCCGGACCAGGGGATTACGGCTCGTAGTCGGGGCTCCCTCCTCTCTTATCGGATCGTTCCGCAGAAGATACTTGGCCATCGTCGGGACGATCGTTCGCGAGAGAAAGTACGATGCGAGCATCGCGAACACTACGGCTTCGGCGAGCGGGACAAAGAGATATCGCGCAACGCCCGTCAGCAGGAACATAGGAGCAAACACGATGCAGATCGACAGCGTGGAGACGAAGGCAGGCGTCGCGATCTGCGACGCACTGTCCAGGACGACCTCGTCCATGTCCTTGTCGGGTTCGGCGGCCCGGTTGCGGTTTATGTTCTCGACTTCCACCGTGGCATCGTCCACCAGGATTCCAACTGCGAGCGCCAGCCCGCCCAGCGTCATGATGTTGATGGTTTCCCCCAGCGCGCTGAAGAGGATAATCGAGGTCAGGATCGCCAGCGGGATTGAGGTCGCAATGATCAATGTGCTTCGCCAACTGCCCAGGAAGGTCAAAATCATGAGAGCCGTCAGGCAGGCGGCGATCACCGTTTCCCTGACGACACCGCTGATCGCGCTGCGGACAAAAACCGACTGATCGGCGAGAGGGCTTATCTGCAGTTGCGGTGGAACCGTTGTCTTGATTTGCGGCAGGAGGCCCTTGACGCCTGCGATTACGTTGAGCGTTGACGCACTCCCCGCCTTTTGGATCGTCAGCAAGACAGAGCGCTGCCCATTGACACGCACGATGTTGGTTTGCGGAGGAAAACCATCGCGTACCCAGGCGACATCTTTGACATAGATCGTAGTACCGCCAATCGTCTTGATGGGTATTCGATTCAGGTCCGCAATCGTCTGCGGCGCCGCATTCAGAATGGAAACGTCGTATTCTTTGGGGCCGATCTTGGACGTCCCTGTGGGCAGAATCAGATTCTGTACACTGATTGCATTCACTACATCCAGCGCTGACAGGCCTTTTGACTGTAGCTCGGTGGTATTCAGATCCACCTGCACCTGGCGTATTTTGCCGCCATAGGGATAGGGCACAGATGCGCCGGGCACGGTGATGAGCTGCGTGCGAATGAAATTCAGGCCATAGTCGTTAAGTTGCTGTTCCGACAGACCATTTCCCGAGAGGGCCAACTGCAAAACCGGCACGCTTGATGCGCTGTAGGAAATGATGAGCGGCGGCGTCGTTCCCGCCGGCAACTGCCTCAGCTGGGTCTGAGAAACAGCTGTGATCTGAGCGATGCCCTGTTGAATGTTCGCACTCGGCTGCAGGAAGACTTTGACGACGGCAATCCCATAAAGCGACTGCGACTCGATGTGTTCGATGTTATCAACCGTTGTGGTGAGTGCCCGCTCCGTAACGCTGACAATCCGGTCGCTCATGTCCTCAGGGATGAGGCCGTTATAGCTCCAGATAATGCTGATGACCGGGATGTTGATGTTGGGGAAGATATCCGTAGGAGTGCGAACGATCGCGAGCCCACCCATGATCACGATGAGAATGGAGACCACAACAAATGTGTAGGGCCGCCGTAACGCGAGTCGAACAATCCACATAGGATTTCTTCCGGTTTCAGATGCCGGCGCCGCTCAGTTGGCCGTCAGAAATATTGTTCCCCCGGTTCGTACCGCTGAGTGCATGCCGTTTTCCAGTTGCAGCCCGGCAAGAGGTCCTGCTACTTCACAGTTGGATCAATCAATGTCAGATCTGTGTCCGGATCAAGTCGCTTGTGCATCGCTACCGGATCGACTGTAACCATCACTTCCAGGGTTGGAGATACAACTGCGCTGAGAACATGGCCGCCCTGCGTTGTTCCGTCTGGACCTCCCACCACCATGTGCGTATGGACCACCGGCTTCCCTTGATAGAGGGCGATGTCACCGCTCATCGCGACGACTTCGTGCTGACCGTCGACGGGAATCTTCTTGTACATTTTGCGCTGGGGATCAAACCACCCTAGGGTTACCCCGTTCACCGCTCCAATAGCGGTGAAATGCGCACTTGTAACGTGGTACTTCTCTGCGAATTCCAGCAATCCGGAGAAAGCCTCGTCTCCCTGGTAGAAGATGACCGCATACTGCTTAGTCTGGTCTCCAGGATTCAGCAATTGCACCTGCATCCTGGGAGCTTTGCCCCTGGGAACGGCCTCTGATGGGGCGACATATTCGCTTGCGTTTTGCTGCGAATGCACCATCACCGCGGCCACTCCAATCAATAACGATAAGCAACCAATTTGCTTTACGGTAAACATGGATTTCCTCACCTTTCCTTCAAATTCCCTTTGTGGTCAAACGGGACTACCCGTGGTTCTTCGGGCCCACCCAACTAGGCAACCTGCTTGCTTTCAACGTGCGGTTTCGACCGCATCTTCGGGCCGATTCCCGCACCCGTGCGCTCAATGGCGTTTGCAATCTCCTCCAGGTCCGCAGCGGTCAGCTCGAGACTGGCGGCGCCGATCCAGCCATCCACCTGCCGGGGTGAGCGAGCACCGACAATGGCTGCGGTGACGCCAGGCCACGAGTTCACCCACGCAACGGCTACAGCGGATACGGTAGTGTTGTGGCGTTGGGCGATAGGACGCAGGGAGTCCCGCAGCGCCAAATTACGGCTCAAGTTTGGCTCCTGGAACTCGGGATTGCGGCGGCGCCAATCGTCCTCAGCCATGTTTGCGACCCGCTCCGCGGTGAAGCTGTCAGTCAGCAATCCGGATTGCATGGGGCTGTAGCAAATGACTCCCGTGCCGTGTTCGGCGCACCAGGGAATCTCGCGTGTAGCAGCGTTACGGTGGATCATCGAAAATGGGGGCTGCAAGGAATCTACATGCATGATTGCCTCGCACCTCTCAAGTAGCGCGACGTCGAAGTTGGAGACTCCGGCCATACGGATCTTGCCTTGCTCGATCAGCCGCGCCATCTCTCCCCAGGAATCTTCAACTGGCGAGCCGGTTTGATCCGGCCAAAGGAACTGGTAAAGTTCAATGCTCTCGACGCCGAGGCGCCGCAGCGATTCCTCGCACTCCTTGCCAATCGATTCCGGCTTTAGGATTCGTTGCGGCTCCGCATTGGGATTGCTCTCATCCCAGACC
>JBKQKT010000660.1:0-7149 GCA_052147365.1 Candidatus Korobacteraceae bacterium
AGTCTAGAAGCGCTGCTGCGTACCCACCGGCCTATGGCGCTGCTGGAAAAGATCAACATCATTGTTGAAGTTTGCCAGGGTCTGGGCTATGCGCACCAGCACGGGATCATACATCGTGATATCAAACCCGCCAATATCATGGTTTTGAATGACGGAGGCGTTAAGATCGTCGATTTTGGTATTGCTCGGCTTGGTGATAACACCATGACGCGGACCGGGCAGATCGTCGGCAGTTTGTACTACATGCCTCCCGAGCAACTTCGAGACAAGCCGGTCGACAGCCGGGCGGACATTTACTCGACCGGGGTCGTTCTTTACCAGTTGCTGACCTATTCCCTGCCCTTCGAGGGCGAGAGCACAGGCTCGACGCTAGCTAAGATCATCTCTGATGACCCGCCTCCGTTTAGCCAATTTGCGCTTTCGTATCCCCCAGAGTTGGAAGCCATCACCCTGAAGTCCCTGGCAAAGAACCGCGATCAGCGCTTCCCGACGGCGGAAGCCTTCGCCGCGGCTCTGACAGAGGTGGTGGATCGTTTCAAACAAGATTCCATTCAAGAGTACCTGGGCAAGGCTGAGCTGTTGCAGCAGAGCAACGAGCTACAACAGGCGCAGGAGTATTTGCTCAAGGTGCTCAAGCTGGATCGCCAGCACACTGTGGCCGCGCGGCAACTGAGTGGGTTGCGTGCACGGGTACAGGCGCAATTAAGCGCGGAGCGCGCTCGACAGCTGAAACAGCAGGCTGAAGAGGCCTACGCCCGTGACGAGTTCGATGCTGCGCTTGCGTTCCTGAATCAAGCCATTGAAATCGATAACAGCCCCGACCTGCAAGCGCTCCGGACGACCATTGAAAAGGCGAAATCGGAAGCCGAGCTTGTCCGCAAAGCCATCTCGCGCGCTGAAGCAGCACAGCGGTCGGGCGATCTGGATAGCGCGAAAAGCGCAATCGATTCAGCGTTTTCCCACCGTCCTAAGGACAGCAAAATCAAGGTCCTTCGCCGTGCCATCGAGCGGGATCTTGAGGAAAGAGAGCGTCAGCGGCAAGTGGAAGGATTGCTCGACGAGGCTCGCAAGCAGATGGCGGGCCGGAAGTTCACGGCTGCACTCGATTTGCTGCGAGAAGCGCAAAAACTGGAACCATCGGCCCCTCAATTGAGCGTCCTCCTGGAGCGACTGGCGGCGGAGCACCAGCAGGAAAAACAGCGCCGTGAGCTTGAGCGAGTCAACCGTGAGGTTCAGGAGGCGATCGATCGCGACGACTATAAGGCAGCTTCGGCGCGCGCCGCTGAAGCGCTTGTCAAATTCCCCAACGAAACCGGTCTCGCAAGACTCAAGGAACTGGCTGACACGCAAATCGAAATAGCGGCGCAGAAGGAGTTTGTGCGCAACCAGACCGCTATGGGTCAGCAGTTGATGGACAGCGGCCAGACTCAACGCGCTTTGGACGTTGTTGAAAAGGCTTTGCGTAAGGCTCCTGGAAATGCACGGCTTGAATCATTGCGGACAATGATCCAAGACCGAATGCGCAAAGAGCGCACCGAAGCTGACAAAGCGACCTGCTTGCAACAGGCGAACGAGGCCATCAGCTTGGGCCGCTACCCTGATGCGGTCCAAATACTGGAGGGTGCTCAGTCCCGATTTGTCGAGACAAAAGACCTTGATGAACTGCTTCGCTTTGCCCGTGATCAGCAAAGCAAGTTGCGCCGGCAGGCTTTCATTGAGGAAGCCATGCACAGCGCGCAGCGCCTCCTCGCCGAACAAGATTTCCAAGGCGCTGTCGAACTGTTGGAGAAATCGCTCGAGCAGACGCCCAGCGAAGACTTGGATCTGCTCTTGCTCCAGGCGCGAGAGCAGCGAGATGGATTCGTGCGCGATCTTCAGGCAGCGATTGCAAAGGGAAGGGATCTGCTCCGGGAAGGTGCCGTCGCCAACGCGCGGGAGTTTCTGACTTCTAGACCACTCTCGTATCGTCAATTCAGCGAATTCCGCAATCTACTTGAACAGGCTAAAACCGCTCCGCTACCAGTCCTTGATGTTGACTACACAGCCGCCGACGCGACGCTGATCTTTGCGCCTCCAGCCCCGTCAGCCGCGAAGGGGACGACTGAGCGCCCATCGGCAGCCAGCCTTTTGCCACCAGTCGAGCCCGAGCGTTATTCAAAGAGGCCGCCTGAGCCCCCTGCGGGGAAACTGCCTCGCCCTTGGAAGCGAAAGCCGCTGATGGTTGGGGCCGCCGCCGTGCTGGCCGTGCTGATTGGTTTAATAGTTTGGCTGCTGGTTCGGACTCCGCAGCCGATGGCAGCGAGCTTGAATATTCAGACCAGACCTGGAGCGCAAATTCTGGTCGATGGCAAGCAAGTTGGCACCGTAGCCAACAATGGCACGATAGCAGTCAACGTAAGCCCTAATCGAAGCCACCAATTGCTAGTGCAGCTGGAGGGCTATGAGCCATGGTCGGGCAGCGTCACGGCTCAAGCCGGCGAGCGAAAGCCCATTGTTGCAAGCTTGGAGCCGCCCACACCCCCACCCTCCTCACCTCCACCGCCTTCACCAGCCCTAGCTGGCAAGCTCGGAACTTTGGTAGTAGAGAGCAATGTCGACGGAGCTGACATATTCGTAGATAGGCAACTAAAAGGGGTGACCGGACGGGACAACAAGTTCAAACTACAGCTAGACCCAGGTAAGTACAGGTTGCAGGTTAGGAAACCTGGCTATCAGGATTCTCGTGAGCAGAGAATCGAGATCGCCGTAAACAAAGAAAGGCCGGTGACCATCAATCTAAAGGCGACGGAAGGGACGTCGCCACCGCCTGCCAATGACGCCTACCTGATTATCCAATCGTCGCCGGGCGCGGAGGTTCGGGTTGACGGTACGGCCTCGGGCAAGATCGGCAGCGGCGGCACCTTGTCCATCAAAGTCCCTCCGGGGTCCCATCAAATTCAGGCCATCTTGGATGGATATGAACCTTGGTCGAGCGGCGAAACCGTTGCCGCGGGCGATCGGAAGAGCATTGAAGCCGCCCTTAAGAAAGTGCCGCCGTCTCCCCCAACCCCCAAACCCGCCGCCACAGGTACGTTCAGCACCAGCGCCAGTGAGATTGACGAAGGGCAATCCGTCCAGCTCATTTGGAGCACCCGATATGCGGACGAGGTAACTATAGAACCCGAAGCCAGTGGCCTTGGACCGAAGGGTGCGATAAAAGTTTCGCCAACAAAGACCACTACTTACACGTTAATCGCGAAGGGATCAGGAGGGGACTACAGAGCCACAGCGGACGTGGTCGTCCGGCCAAGAAAGACCACAGATGTTAGCCTTGCGTCTTCGCCGTCGGGAGCCGACGCTGAGGCGATTAAGGAACTGCTTTACAAATTCGGTGCGGCCTACGGCGATTGCAGAGAGCTCATGGTGCTGTGGCCTTCCCTGACGGCGAGTCAGTGCAAAGCAATAGAGGACAGCACAAAGAAACTAAAGCAAACGAGGCTGAAAGACAATTGCCCTGGCTCGCCAAGTATCAATGGCGACGGGGCCGATTGGAGTTGCACAGAAACCGTAACCTACGTCGACGGGACCGAGCGAAAATCTACCAGACCAATACAAATGGCCTTTCGCTTCAAGAAGAAGAATGGCCTGTGGTACGTGGATAGTCATTCCGCAAAGTGAATGCGCCGGCGTGCTCGAACGAGATATGCGCTGGCAACGTCGAACCGCACGGTAACCCAGCTGCTTCAAGGCAACATTTTTCGCTTGACGACGCCCAGCTATGATGCTAGCTTCGCTCCTCTCAGCACATTAACTTACCAATTACTTTAACTGCTCGGGATCAAGCCCTCTTTCCTGGCTGTGGGAGGTCGAGATGGCGCGGCACTGTCGTTTACCATCGCGTTGTTCTTTGTCGTGCACTGTAATTCTCCTGACCTGCTATTGCCTCGGCCTCTCGCAGGCCGCTTATACCCAGTCGGTCAAGCCGTCCCCTATCCAATCTCTCCAAACAGCCTCGCCCGCCAGCTCAACCCTCTCCCCACCCGCGACTCCCAAGCCGAATACGCTGCCAACGTTCTTAGTTGCCCCATCACTAGCGCTCTCAGGCGCTCCTAGCAGCATTGCCGCGGGTGATCTCAATGGCGATGGGAAACTCGACCTGGTTGTCGCCAACTTCGACACCGCTAAGATTTCCATCCTTTTAGGACAAGGAAACGGCACGTTTGCGACCCCGGTCGACTACCCGGTTGGCAAGCAGCCTACGTTTGTGCTGGTTGGTGACGTAAACGGGGATGGGAAACTTGATGTCGTGGTCTGCAACGAAGCTGACGGCACGCTCAACGTGCTATTCGGCAATGGCGATGGCACTCTACAGAAACCCGTCACGTACCGAACCGTTCCTGAGCCTGTGTATTTAGTCTTGGGAGACTTCAATGGTGACGGGAAACCGGATTTGGCAGTAGCCGGGAATGCAAGCAAGACGATTGCCGTGCTGCTGAACGATGGCACAGGCAACTTCTCCCAGGCAGTACCATACAACATCGGACATGCGCCAAGATCGTTGGCGGTAGCTGACTTCGACGGCGATGGCCACCTTGATCTCGCCTCAGCCAACGCTGACGGAAGCGTCAGCATTCTGCTCGGCCGCGGCGACGGCAGCTTCCGGGCAATTTCGTCCTTGAATGTGGCGACCGTCGCGTTATCTTCGGTTGTGTCGGGAGATTTCAACGGTGATGGAAAACTTGATCTAGCGGTGACCGAAGCCGGTACGAAGCTCCTAACCGTCTTGTTAGGGAAAGGCGACGGCACATTCCAGGCGGGCCTGTCCTACACGGTCGGCAGCAATCCCGCCTTCGTAATTGCCACCGATGTAAACAACGACAACATACCAGACTTGGTGACCGCCAATCAGTCCGGAAACACTTTCAGCGTGCTTCTGGGTAATGGCGACGGTACTTTTAAGCCTTCATTGGACTTTACCGTGGGTAATTCCCCTCGTGCTCTCGTATCCGGGGACTTCAACGGGGACGGTCGCACTGATCTCGCCATCGTCAACTTTTCGGATCGCACAGTTAGTGTGCCCCTGGGCAATGGCGATGGCACCTTCCAAGCGGCGCGTGCTTACAACGTGGACTTGGACCGCAAGTCGGTTGCTGCGGGCGACTTGGACGGCGACGGCAAGCCAGACTTGGTGGTGACCAATTTCTGTGGGACCGATACCACCTGTGCGAGTAATGGAACAGTCAGCGTGCTATTGGCCGTCGGCGACGGCACCTACAAATTCGCCGCCAGTTATCCGCTAGGGGCAGGGCCTTTGTCGGTTGCCTTAGCCGACGTGAATGGTGACAAGAAGCTGGATCTCATCGCCGTAAACCGAGGCGACAGAAGCGTCAGCTTGCTGCTTGGCAACGGTGACGGGACGTTCCAGTCCGCACTCACCTATCCTGCAGGCAATAGCCCGGTGTCCCTCGCGGTGGGTGACTTCAACAAGGATGGCAAGCCCGACTTGGCAATCGCGGGCGACTGCGGATCGGCCACGTGCTCCCAGACAGGCGAAGTGAGCATACTGCTCGGCAACGGAGATGGCAGCTTCCAGTCCGCCGCGACTTACGCAGTGGGCTATTCACCGTCTTCGATTGTTGCGGGCGACGTAAATGGTGACACCAATCTTGACCTCGTTGTCGCCAACGCGTGCGGCAAGGACAGTTCATGCCAGAGCAATGGCACAGCTACCGTGCTCCTTGGTGATGGAAAGGGCGGGTTCACTTCTGCTGGGGACGTCCAACTAGGTAACACTCCATCCGCAGCGACCCTGGGAGACCTCAACGGCGATGGCGTACTGGATCTGCTCGCGGTTTACCGGGCCGACAACAAAGTTGGCGTACTGCTGGGTAACGGAGATGGGACGTTCAGGTCACAGGTCACTTATCAGGTTGGCACAGCACCGTCGGCGGTGGTCACCGCTGACTTCAATGGTGACGGCAAGCGCGACGTGGCAGTCGCGAACTTCAAGGACTCCAAGGTCAGCGTTCTTTTCGGCAACGGTGACGGCACCCTGCAGACTGCAGTTCATTATCCCGTAGGGGTCGGCCCCGAGTCGTTGATAACCATTGATCCCAACAATAGCGGCCACGCCGACCTTGTCACTGCGAACGGCAACGGCGGCTTGACGCCACAGGGCAGCGACGTCACGGTGCTGAGGAACTTGGCACCGGCCGGGCTCCAACCGGTGTTCACCAACCTGACGCCATCCCAGATGATTACGTACGGAACGCCCACGATCACTTTGGGGGGAAAGATCTGTGCCGGGCCTCAGTGCGTACCCATGGGAGAGCAGGTGACGATTACCATCCAGGGGCAGCCACCGCAGACCGCCACGATTAACGACAACACCGGGGACTTCAGCACAACCTATCCTACGGGAATGATTCCCTCGGGAACTTACACCATAACCTATAGCTATGCTGGCGATGCGATGTTCAATCCTGCGAGCGACAGCAGTACGAAGTTGACAGTGAGCGCAGCGACGCCGGTGTTCAGCAACCTGACCCCGTATGCAATCACCTATGGGACTGCCTCGATTACTGTGTCGGGGACGATTTGTGTTCCCGGGGGCTTATGCCCGCCCCAAGGGGAACAGGTGACAATTACCGTTCAGGGGCAGCCACCGCAAATCGCCATGATCAGCGACAACAGTGGGGACTTCAGCACCAGCTATCCCACCGCTACGATTCCGGTGGGGAGCTATCCGATCATGTACAGCTATCCGGGCGACAGCAACTTCACGCCCGCCAGCACGACAGGCCCGCCGGTAACGGTGAACCAAGCTACCACTACGACCGTGGTGTCGGCAGTTCCGTCCAGTCCGTCCAGCTACAACCAGGACATCATGTTCACGGCTACGGTGACAGGGGCCAACGGTGGCAATCCGACCGGGACGGTGAGTTTCACCGCGGACGGGAACGCTATACCAAACTGCACCGGGCTGCCGCTGATGTCGTTGAAGAACGGGACCGGCAAACAGGGCAGCTCGAAGAAAGCCTCACCGCAAGGCAACGGGAGTGCGGCGACCTGCGACGTGCCGACAGGGCTACCGGTGGGTCAGCACACGATTCAGGCGACGTACAGTGGGGACAGCAATTACCAGGGCAGTTCTGGCATGTTGCAATACCA
>JBKQKT010000661.1:0-3689 GCA_052147365.1 Candidatus Korobacteraceae bacterium
GGTAGAGAACCTTGTAGTCGTCGCCGAAATCCGTTACGTAAAAGTCGATCAGGCCGTTGTTTTCGTAGTCGCCAACGGCAATACCCATGGAGGCAATCTCATGCCCATCGCTATTCAGCGCAAAGCCCGACAAGTAACTGTCATCCTCAAATGTGCCATCCCCCCTATTCAGATAAAGGTAACTGGGCGTCGAGTCATTGCCCACCACTAGGTCCGGTTTTCCGTTGCCGCTGAGAGAGATAAACACGGGGGTGAAGCCGTAGTACCTGTCCTTGTCCTCCACCCCCGCCTTTGCGGTCACATCGGTAAAGGTCCCGTCCCCGTTGTTGTGGAACAGGTGGTCGGGTTCTCCGGGCAGGCCGCGCGGCCCGCAATTCACCGCCACTCCGCGATATTGGCAGAAGGCATAATCGACCGCCTTGCTGCCAGGAACGGGCAGGTTATTGCGGTCGAAGTGCACGTATCCGGTGACATAGAGATCGAGCAGTCCGTCGCCGTCGTAGTCGCCCCAGGCTGACCCTGGCGTCCAGTTGTCCAACGCCACGCCGGCCTTTTCAGCGACGTCGGTAAATGTGCCGTCGTGGTTGTTGTGGTAAAGCCGATTCTTGCCGTAATTGCCGACATAGATATCGGGCCAGCCGTCGTTGTCATAGTCGGCAACCGAGCATCCATAGCCCCAGCGGTCGTTGGCCACTCCAGCCTTCTGCGTCACATCCGTGAACGTCCCGTCGCGATTGTTATGGAACAGCGCGGCATGGGGCGGCTCCTCCTTGCCGTCGAGCGCATTAAATGTCGAGCCGTTGACTAGATAGATGTCGAGCCACCCGTCATTGTCGTAATCAATCAGGCAAACGCCTGATCCGTTGGCCTCAATGACGAACTTCTTTTCCGGCTCACCCATCTTGTGTGTCCAGCCAGAGAGCCCCGCAGCTTTGGTGATATCCGAGAAGACAATAGTTCCAGAATTCACAAATCCACCTGCGGTGATGGGCCGCCCACGCTCGTCGTAGACCGGGGCGGCACCAATGCCTCCTGCGATGCCTCCCATACCCTGCCGTACTTCTTGAGGTGCAGGTTGCCGGGTTTCTTCTTGTTGAGGCGCCGCCTGCGTCCAGGCCGCGCCGGGAATAAGAAGAGTGGCCATCACGGCGCTAAACAACAAACCGCGAACATGCAACAACGTAACCCCCCCAAACTCTTCAATGTATTGCAATCAGCGCTTTCTCCATCGACCAAGTTCTGTGGAAGGCGAGGTGAGCAACCGCCCAGGGCCAGCCAGTGTTCGATTGCTTATAATCATCGCGATCACGACAAATCATAGGCGTTGAGCACGTGGTGCCGCGTCAATTCAAACGCGAAAGGCTATTTGTCGTCGAAATTGCCAAGTGCCTTTATGTGCGCACGACATTCGGTGGGAGCATTGTGCTCCGCGAATGCGATTCTGACAATCCAAACCGATGCAGGAGCTCCTCAGTTTCTTCCCGCGACGCCATGGATGGTTGCGCGCCTGGGCGAGTGACGGAGACTGCCGCCGCGGCGGAGGCAAAACGCGCGCTTTCCACCGGATCTTTCCCAAGCATCAGCCCAACGGCGAACGCGCCATTGAAGGCGTCTCCGGCCGCGGTTGTATCGCTTGCTTTGACCCGGAAGCCGGAAATGGCGGAATCCCCTCCACCGGACGTGGCTAGATAGACGCCGCGCGCGCCCAGTTTGAGCACCAAACCTTGAATGCCGAGCGCAAGAAGCGCATCCCTTTGCTTGCCTGTATCGTCCTGCGCCGCGGCTCCGCCTGCGTAGAATCGAGCTTCGGTCTCGTTAGGCGTGAACCAACTCACCTCGCGCAGCAGCTTTGGTGGAAGTTCCCGCGCAGGCGCAGGATCCAGGATCACGGGAACATGCTCCCGCGCGCAGACTGCGGTTAGATGCGCAACAGTCTCCAAGGGAATCTCAAGCTGGACGAGAACGAGACCTGCCTCACGGAGAATCTCAATGTTGGCGTCGATGTCATCGGGTGAAACCTTACTGTTGGCGCCGGGAGCCACCGCGATGCAGTTTTCCCCTTGTGGGTCAACTTCGATGAGCGCCACGCCGGAAGCTCCTTCGACGGTGTCCACGGCGCTCACATCCACGCCAGCCTCGCTCATGCTCTCGCGTAACCGAAGACCGAACGCATCCGAACCCAACTTACCGATCATGAAAACCGGGTAACCAAGACGTGCAACTGCTACAGCCTGGTTTGCGCCTTTTCCGCCCGAGTGAATTTGAAAATCTGAACCCAGAACCGTCTCGCCGGAGTGCGGTATCCTCTCGACTTTTGCAACCAAGTCGGCATTGATACTGCCCACAACAACGATCGATTTTCGGTCGTACTTCGTCTGCATATCATCTCCTTGCGTTAAACATCGCGAAGCGCGATTGCGTGTTCAGAATTCGCATCTTGCGAATCGAAAAAGCCATGGGGTCTGTTCTTCGGCAGCCATTAGTTGTGTTTATCCAGCTTTGTGGTTCCTTCACCGGCGAGCGCAACTCAACATTCAACTTCGGTGGCCCGATTTCCTCCCGGCAGGCCTGATTCTTCCAGCTGAAGCGCAAGATTCGACTTGATTAAAAGCTTTCAAAATATCCACAAAATAATATGACGCCCTCCAACTCGTGTCAAGCTCTTTACTGAAATTCAGCGATAACTGATAGACTGCTTGGTTGAAAGCTTTTCCTGGACCCATGAATGTTCCAGAAACCGGCCTGCAGCAAATTCCTTGCCGCTTTCGATCTGCGGCCGGTCGGTGAGCGAATTTGGATGGGATCAGTGTGAGTCCATGAATCCGTCGTCAGCGATGGCGCAGTTCCATCTACGCGGGATTAAACGGAAGGAGGTACTCGTCCATGGCCAACATGAAGCAGATCGCCCAACGCGCAGGGGTGTCTTTGGGCACCGTATCTCATGTGTTGAATGACACAGCTAAGGTCCGCGAGCCCTTGCGCAGGCGGGTTCTTGACGCCGTAATGTCGACTGGCTATCAGCCCAGCCAGCTGGCCCGCGGGCTGCGTAAAGACAAAACGAACATCATTGCGATGATCATCCCGGATATCCTCAACCCCTTCTTTCCCGGCGTTGTGCGCGGGGCCGAGGATGTGGCCTTTGCCAACGGCTACCGACTGATACTTTGCAGCACAGATAACGATCACGCAAAGGAACTAGAACATCTGAACGCCCTTCGCACTTACCTTCCGTCTGGGCTGATCGTCATTCCGTCTAGCTTCAGCGATCTGACCGCTCAGGCTGAGTTCTATTCCCAAGTGGGCACAGCCGTAGTCTGTATTGACCGCTTGCCGAGCAACTGGGTCGGAGACAGCGTAACCGTTGACAACGCAGAAGGCGCCTATCGCGCCACTTCTTATCTGATCGAACTGGGTCACCGGCATCTTGCAGCGATCTGTGGCCCATCGCACCTGACCAACTCGCAGGACCGGCTCAAGGGATTCAAGCGCGCCTTGCGCCATGGCGGCCTGGAAGCCGCCCCCGGCTATGTGCAGGAGACTACGTTCGATCAAGTTGGCGGCTACGCCAAGACCCAGATTCTTTTGCGCATGTTGCCGCGCCCCACAGCAATACTGGCCTGCAACGACATGATTGC
Source organism: Candidatus Korobacteraceae bacterium (assembly GCA_052147365.1). Lineage (GTDB taxonomy): Bacteria > Acidobacteriota > Terriglobia > Terriglobales > Acidobacteriaceae > Bog-257. The sequence goes on from JBKQKT010000661.1 coordinate 3,636, forward strand.
CTTGGGCGCGCTGTTGGCCATCCGCGAAGAGCACCTGCGTTGCCCGGAGAATAT
>JBKQKT010000662.1:0-5958 GCA_052147365.1 Candidatus Korobacteraceae bacterium
CGTATATTAACAAAGTGGTAAACACCAAAAACATAGGTAAACATAAACGAAGACCTCGCCGAGCGCCAGTACGAATCGCCAGCGCCAAATCATCCGCTGTAACAAGTGACAGTTGGCACCGATCCCATCCGTCGTACACTTGTTCGACAAATTCCAGCAGACGCCGCACTCGTAACTCGAGGAGAAGCAGAATAATGTCGAAAGTTAGACCGACCATCGGAACCAACGGACTAGCGCTCCCCATCCTCCCGCCGGAACGCGACGAGCGCGTTTGGGCGAAGCTCGTGCGCATCATGTTCTACACTCCAGGTTTCCTCGCCATGCTGCTGCTCAAAGCTGGCGAACCGGAAGCCTTTGGCATCTCCGTCGAACTGCTGATGCTTTCCAGCGCCGCGGCCATCGTCGGCGGCTTGTACATCGGCACGCAATCATCCAAGGAAGGTGCCGATCATTCATCCCAGATCGGCAACTGGAGCGGCGCTCTCGTCCTCGAACTGCTCGCCGTGGTGCCTCTATTATGTGCGATTCCTTCATTGTTCCATGAACTGGCGCACAGTCGGCTGCTGCACGCCGTCGCCCCTGGTTCGGTGGACATCACCCTCGGCTTATCCGAACTGGTGCCGATGGCCGCAATCCTGCCCTTCATGCTCTACCAGCTCGCCGGCTTCGGCACCCTTCATTACATCGTGCCCAAGCCGGTCAATTGGGCTATCAATATCGGTATTTTTTGCTTGATCGTCGCCAGCTATATCGCCAATCGTGAAGGAGATTTCGGCCTGGAGAAGAGACTCTCCTCGGCTCTGGTTATCGCCATGGCATTCACCGTGCTCTATGGCGTGCTTAAACTGAAGCGGATGCAGGCAATCTACGACGCGCAGTGTCCAGCCAAGGCTCCCAAGTAGCCCGCGTTCCGCTGCTTTGTCTCCTGAGTTCAGCGAAGATCTGGAACTCGCCTTTCATTGCGATCTCATCGCCTTGCCTTCCATGACCGTGGACCACGCGCCCGCTGGTGTCTGCGTTTCGTATTTGAACGTATAGACCAAAGGAGAGACAACCGTGATCGTGTAGCGCCCTTTCGCAATCACACCATTCATCTTCGCTTCAGAGGTCCAGGTCCAAACATGATCCATCACGTGGCCAGTCGCCATCTGATGCTCTCCCAGACTGTTGTACGCGTTGTAGGTATACACCTTGTCGTCAGCGTTGTACTCCATCACCCTCACGCCACGGACATCTCCCATGACAGAGTGCATCGAGGACTGGGTCTGCAGGAAAAAGTTCCCCGATACCCACTCGCTGTGCTCCGTCGACGTGAAATCTCCGCCAGAAACGGTCGAGCTGACCTTCATCGTGCCCTGCAGCTTCCAGTCGCCCGCAAAGTAGTTCATCTTCTCGTGTTCCGGAGTAGGAAACAGGATGGGTTGTGAGTCAGGCGGCGTTTGTCCTGAACCAGCCGATGTCCAGGCCGCGATCACAAGGACAAGAATGGCGAACCTTGATTTTGAGTGGAGAGTCATGACTGAAAACTCCACCATGATTGCTCCCGATTAGAAACTGTCATTTGTGACAGCTCCCGCCAAGTGCGTTTTGTAGCAGACTGCAGGAGAAGACTACTCACGTTAATCTTGTGAATAACCATTGGAAGCGCATACTCACGCCTGCATGTGCTGTCCTGCTTTTGTGTTGTTCTTTGCAGGCGGAACAAAGGTGTCCGGTTGAAGTCAAGCTCCTGCTCTCTCCGCCGGAACTCCACACGATCATCACATCCTTGGAATTTGGAAAGGAGACTGCAGGTCGAGTGTATTTCTTCGACACCGATCAGCTCGCCCTGCTGAAGCAGAATGTAATCATACGAGTCAGGCAAGGCGCGGACAACGACCTCACCGTGAAGGTGCGCGTGCCTGAGGTTAACGCCAAGCCCGCTACTAACTCCCACATTCGCGAGCTCTTCCCCTGCGAGATAGCTCGAACCGGAGCCGGAGAAGACACCGATTACTCAGTCCGGCGCAAGTACACGCCGACGCAGGTCCCCTTAATGGGCAGCGATATCTCAAGCCAGCTTAGCCCCCCGCAAAAGCGATTGTTGCAAGAGGCAGGAGTCTCGATTGATTGGTCCCAGGTCAGGAGAATTGCCGACATCAAACTGACGAAGTGGGAGACCGGAACTCAGCCGCCGTTCCGCAAACTCGCCCTGGAACTGTGGGAATGCCCGGCAGTTAATATTCTCGAAGTGTCGGCCAAGGTGGCGCCCGATGAGGGCCAGTCGAAGTATGTGGAATTGCAACGGCTGGTCAGTGCGAAACAACTGGCGTTAAACGCTCGTCAAAGCACCAAGACGAGCCTAGCCCTGGAAGCGATTACACATCCGACATCTCCGCCCAAGTGATCTCGGTGCGGAAAAGTTATTGAGCCTCTTCGATAATCGGCAAATTCTCCGCGATTTGCAGGTCGACAAGCAACTGGATCTGACTTTCCACCTGAAAGAATCGCACCACCAGCACTGCCGGTAGAGCCTTCTTCATCAGGTCGTAGTATTTCTTTCTCAGGGCCAGTCTCTGCTCATCCAAAGCCATGACCCGATGCGCGATCTGATCCGCTTTGTCGTCGCTCATGGTGAGAAAGTTCTGGGCATAGTCGGTGATGATCGCCAGTTTCTCGTCTCCAAGCTTGGTCTGTTCGGCGGTAAAGTCATGGTAGACCGGCCAGAACGCGGCTGCTTGCTGAGGATTTAACTGCATCTCTTCCCGGACGATCTGATCCCTGCTCGCTTTCAGGTCTGAGCGCAGGAGCCGAATGTATGCCTCCGAGTTGAGTTCCCTGCTCTCGGCCGGATCCTGAACCTTCTTTTCCTGGGCCCAAAGCCCAGTCGCCACTGTCAGAGCCAATAACGCCACCGTCCATCGAATTCGCATGAATCCTCCCCAATCTTTCTGTCCCTCAGGCGAGCCTGTGAATGTCTTGCGCACCAATTTCCTGCCAATTAATGTCTTGCACACAGATGCCTAGCGCAGCGCCGGAAGCACGACCGGTTGCTGCAACGTAAACGACAACTGCGTTTCACTCGGAATCTGCACCTGGTCACCTTTCTGCACACCCGAGGCCACCGCGCCCGAAGCCGCGCCGATCGCCGCGCCCATAGCCGCATTCCCGGCGATTGCGCCCACGGCTGCTCCCAGTCCAGCCCCGCCCAGAAGCCTCCGCGCTGTGCGCTTCCCGGAACTCTTGCCTTCGGTGTCATACACATCGGTCATGATCGGAATGGCGGCGCCATTGATCACAATCTGCGTCAGCTGAAGTTTCAGTTCTGATTTACCCTTTGCGCGTCCCGCTGAATTTGCCTCAACCACCTGGCCATAAACTGTTGTCCCGCTGTTTGCGACCACAAAGCCGTTGGCGGCAAGATTGGTCGATAAAGTCGCCGAGAACAGCTGGCCCGTATAAGCCGTATTCGTATCCAAACCGTCAATCGTTCGGACCAGAATGACCGTGCCCGCCGGGACAGTAACCTGTGGCGGCGCCGGTGCTGGAGGAGGCGGAGGAGGCGGCGGGGGAACAGGGCCAAAATCCAAAGACTCAACTTCCGCAGCAGGATAAATCTGGCTCATTCCATCCGGCCCAACGAACTGCACGCCGGCTGTGCTTCGGCCGAGAAAAGTCCCGCTAATGATCTGGCCGTTTTTTAAATGCAGCGTGTCGGCCGAGGCTGCGCTCGCCAAACCGATACAAATGACGCAGAACATCAACACTTTTGATTTCATGATCCTCCCCGCGCATCCGCGACCGGCCGGCCTGCAATCCACACCCTCTGAACCGTGACTGCACGGATGCTGCTTTAATCTTCTTTTATCACCCGCAGGCAACGCGCTGTACTGACAGAATTGACAGTCACAGCACCCCTGCTCGGCTGGGCACCACTTTCCCGGCCGCGCTAACTGGCAGAACTGACAGTTTCCGTTCTACTCCAACTTCGACATCCTGTTGGCGCCCAGACCGCGAGGCCGGGAATTACGGAATCGATAACCCTGGACCCTCTCCATCGCAGCAGGGAGAACCGACAGGAAGTTGCGATGCTCCACTTAAACTTCACATGAACAGTACTTCTGCCTCCACTCCATCGCCGGCCAGATCGAGAGTGCTGCGAGCCATCGGAGTCACAATTCTCTGGTTGATTCTCGCGCTGCTTACCCTCTGGGCAGTGGCCGCTCTCTACGTCGATTTTCGGATTGCGTCCTTACGCATTCCCGTTACCGTGATTTACGTTCTCGGGATTGTCGCCATTGTATTCATGTTCAAGGGATCGCGTTGGGCTATTGCCTTGTGTCTCGTGGGCTTTTGTTCTGTGCTCACCTGGTGGCTCACCCTGAAGCCCACGAACGACGCCCATTGGCAACCCGACAGCGATCGAACCGCCTGGGCTGAAATGGATGGCGATCGCGTCACCATTCACAACTTGCGCAACTGCGACTATCGTACCGAAACCGACTACACGAATTGTTGGAGTGACCGGACGCTCTACCTTTCTCAGATTCAGACTGCCGACTTTTTCCTGACGAACTGGGGCATACCCTTTGCCAGCCACCCCATTGTCAGCTTTCAATTTGCCGACAACCAGCATGTCGCATTTTCCATCGAGGCACGCTACAAAGCTGGCCAGGCGTATTCGACAATTCTTGGATTCTTTCGTCAATACGGCCTGATTTTTGTTGCCGCGGATGAACGCGACGTGATTCGATTGCGCACCAATTACCGTAAGGATGAAGAAGTGTACATGTATCGCCTCCGCGTACAGCCGGAGATAGCGCGGGCCATGTTCCTCACCTATGTTAACTACCTTAACCAATTAAAGGATCATCCCGAGTGGTACAACGAACTGACGAGAAACTGCACCACGACGCTCCAGAAACCACTTGCGGCAGACACCAACGACCCTCAGCCCTGGACCTACCGATATATCCTGAACGGCACGCTTGACGAGTTGCTCTACGACCGCGGACGCTTGGTCTCGGGTGGCCTTCCTTTTCCCCAGTTGAAGCAGCATGAGCACATCAACGCTGCCGGCCTTGCGGCAGATGGTTCTCCCGATTACTCTACGCTGATCCGAGTCGGGCGGGTCGGATTCTGAGCCGCACTTAGAGATTCAAGAAAACTGGAGGTCAACATGAAGCGCACTTGTCCATTGCAGGGTACTCGCGGGCGTTCTTATTTCCTCTTCTTGAGGATCGCTCTCATTCTCTCCGCTGTTAGCCTCTCTCCACTCAGCGCGATTGCTCAAAGCCTGCCACCGGCCCCCAAGCGTCTGACCATCGGGGTTGCGCTCGAAGGTGGTGGTGCGCTCGGACTCGCCCACATCGGAGTGCTCAGGTGGTTTGAGCAGCACCACATTCCCATAGACTATCTCTCCGGAAACAGCATGGGCGCCCTGGTCGGAGGCATGTATGCAACCGGCAAGAGCCCGGATGAACTCGAACAACTCGTCAAAGGCATGGACTGGCCGCTCGTGATTGGCGGCGAAACACCGTACGCAGACCTCTCTTTCCGCCGCAAGGAGGATATGCGCGCGATTCAAAACAACTTGGTCGTTGGCCTGAAACACGGCGTGACGCTCCCCTCCGGATTGAGTTCGGGACATCAAATCGGCCTGGTCATTGATCACGAGACCCTCGCCTATTCGTCCGTGAAATCGTTCGACGACCTTCCTATCCCCTTCCGTTGCGTCTCCACCGAGCTGATTTCGGAGAAAGCTCACGTGTTCTCCACCGGTCCAATCGGTTTCGCGATGCGCTCTTCCATGTCCCTCCCTGGAATCTTCGCTCCTATCCGCGACGGAGACCGCGTGTACGTCGATGGTGCGTTGGTAGACAACCTGCCTACGGACCTTGTGCGCGACATGGGGCCCGATGTGGTGATCGCGATTCATCTCCAGGTCGCTCCCGCCACCGCCAATGAAATCCAATCTCT
>JBKQKT010000663.1:0-14323 GCA_052147365.1 Candidatus Korobacteraceae bacterium
GTCGGATCTTCTTTTCTCTGCGCCAGTCCTTGAGCTGCTTTTCGCGGGCGATAGCGTCGCGAATGTCACCAAAGATCTGGCACCAGACCAGCCGTTCAATACGGTATTTGGCGGTGAAGCCCCCGAAAGTGTGCTCCTTATGCTGACGCACGCGGCGCTGCAGATTGTTGGTGACGCCGACGTAGAAGTTATGCGATCGGCTGGCCATGATGTAAACGGCGTAGCGATGTTCTCTCACGCCCGAGATTGTGCCATCGCGCGCCGCAGATGTCTGCGCGCATTGTCACACCTCGAGGGGAATCGCAGATCCCTCGGCTCCTCGGTCATCCCGCAAAGCGTGGGACGCCCTCGTCGCTCGGGATGACAGTTGTAAATATCTTTGTTTCGTACTGAGTATCAACGTTCTTAGCACCAACTGGCCACTGGCTACTGATCACTGGCCATTGATTTCTACAATCCACATCCTTCTTGAGGCAGAGGCATCCGGACTTGTCCTCCCATCCCACAATGCGGGATAGGACGGCCTTTTATATCCGAGATGATAAGTCCCACAACGTGGAAGTGTTGTGATGACCCCTGCTGGGAAGGCCGGCGCACCACGGCGCCGGCCACAGTGATGACAGGTCCAAAAGCAGGGGCTAGGGGTTAGGGACTAGGGGTTAGAACAAACTCGCACCATCGCGGGTCTTTCTAAGCCCTGACCCCTAGCCCCTAGTCCCTGCTTTGCGGCTGCGTCATCGGAGTGGCGCACATGGCAATCCCAGCAAGCAAGAACTATGCACAGGCGTACCGCGACCAAATAAACGCAGAATTCGCCAAATGCGAAGCCGCAATTGCAAAACTCGGCTGCCTGGAACGCGAGAAACGATCTGCAGAAGACGAAAGCAAGGAAACTACAGACACAGCGGCCGTCCTTTCCAAGCGCGGACGGAAAGAGCAAGAACGGCAGGAAAAAGAAGAGGCGGCCCGGCAGAAGCTGGCAAACGCGACGCCGGATGTAATCCTATTCACCACCGCCGGACACAAACTGACGTTGCCCAGCAAGGACCTGCCGGTCACGCGCGAGCAATTGGAGGAGTGGGGTAAACGCCTGCCGGACACGATTGCCGCCGACCGTGGGTTATGGGGAGGCGAGACGGCCTGTCTGGCGAGCGTCGAACATTGTCTCAAGATCCGCGGCAAAGACAAGCGCGTTAATCCTGTGCATTTCAATCGCGTGCAGCGCGAGGTGGACCGCCACGCCGGCAAGCGCAACATCGTGCTGAAGGCACGCCAGGTGGGCATCACGACCTATGTTGCGGCGCGGTTTTTCCTGCGTACCATGCTGCAGCCGGGAACGCTGAGCGTGCAGGTAGCCCACGACCAGCAATCGGCGGAAGAGATTTTTCGCATCGTGCACCGCTTCCTGGCGAACCTGCCGGAGTCGTGGAAGCACAGCGCGCTGAGGACCTCACGCGCCAACGTCCGCCAGATCGTCTTTCCAGAGATTGACAGCGAATATCGCGTGGAAAGCGCGGCGGACCGCTGTGCCGGCCGCGGGCTCACCATCCAGAATTTGCATTGCTCGGAGGTGGCCCGCTGGCCGCACGATGTGGAAGAAACGCTGGCGGCGCTGCGCGCGGCGGTTCCGCCCGACGGCGAAATCTTTCTGGAGTCCACCCCCAGCGGCGCCGGCGGCACCTTCTATGAAGAGTGGCAGAGCGCGCCCGAGACCGGCTACGTGCGGCACTTCTTCCCCTGGTGGTGGGAGGAAAGTTACGAGCGCGAGGTGGAACCTGTGAACCTGACGGAAGAAGAGCTCGAACTGATGATGAAGCAAGGGCTGAACAAAGCGCAGATGGCCTTCCGGCGCGAGATGCGCTGCCAGTTCCGCAATCGTTTTCCGGAAGAGTACGCCGAGGATGCGGAGACGTGCTTCCTGACTTCGGGGGATTGCATGTTTGACGTTGAGGTGCTGGATCGCCAACTGAAACAGCCGCAAGAATATTGCGACGACAAAGAAAACGGCCGCATGCTGTATTTCTTCCCGCCAGTCACGGGAAAGAGGTACATCATCGGAGTGGATCCTGCGGGCGGTGGTATTCATGGCGACAACGCTTGCGCACAGGTCATTGAAGTGGAGAAAGGGACGCAGTGCGCCGAATTGCTGGGGCACTACACGCCCCAGGAGCTTGCCGCCAAGGCCACAGTGCTGGCCAAGAAGTACAACATGGCGCTGGTAGCCGTGGAGCGCAACAACCAGGGAGAAGCGGTGCTCGCGTTCCTGGGGATCGAGAGCAACTATCCGCATCTGTATCCCGAAGGCGAGCGGCAGGGTTGGCTCACCAATGCAGCAACGCGACCGCCTATGTTGTCACGGCTTGAGGTGATGCTGGCCAATACGCCGCAATTGTTCCTCAGCCACAGGCTGCTGCAGGAGTGCCGCAGCTTCGTCCGCGATAGCCAGGGCAGATGCGCCGCCGCGCCCGGGGCGCACGACGACACGGTGATGGCGATGGCGATTGCCCAGGCGGTGCGGGCCGAGTGCCGGGTCACGCTGCCGTCAGAGCAGAGTGAGGCGGCCCTGGCGGCGTAAGCCCGTGACGCGAAGTCCCGCTCCGCGGGACGACATTCATTAGCCCAGCGCGGACGCGCTGGGTACACGTCGTTTCTAACATGGCGAGCCCCGGCAGGGGCGGCACTCTGGTTGGTGTCGCCCCCAGGGGGGCTCTGGAATGGGGTGGAAACCGATAACCCACCGCTTCCGCGGTGGGCTAATCAGTTCCGCCCTCCGGGCTGGCACCTCACACGCTTGTGTGACGTATGTCCGCGAAAGGGTCGCAGTGCGCGGAATAGGATCAAACAGAACACCGGTCGGCGGCAATGGTCTTTCTGACAACTGACACCTGGCCACTGACAACTGCTTCTCTGTGGTAGAGACCGCCCTGTCGTTCCCAAGACAGGGACTAGAGGTTAGGGACTAGGGGCTAGGGACCAGGGGAATACTAACCCCTAATCCCTAAACCCTGGCCCCTCGATCGGTCTCTTGCTGGTCCAGGCGGTACAGCACGTACGCAGGATGCGGGGCGGAGCGCAGAGTCATCTCATGCGCTGCGCCGACGGCTGCTACTACGTAGTAAAGTTCCAAAATAATCCGCAGCATACGCGGGTGCTGGTCAACGACTGGCTGGGCTCGCGGCTGGGTGAGATGATCGGCCTGCCCATGCCGGCGGTCGCGGTCGTGGACGTGCATCCCTGGCTGGTGGAGCGCACCTCCGAGTTGCGCATCGAGATGGGCGGCCAGCGCATGATGTTCACCCCCGGGCTGTCGTTCGGGTCGCGCTACGTGGTGTCGCCGTTCGAGGGCCAGGTGTGGGACTACCTTCCGGAGAACATGATGCCGCGGGTACGCAATCTGAAGGATTTTGCCGGCGCGCTCGCCCTCGACAAGTGGACCTGCAACGCCAACGGGCGCCAGGCAGCCTTCTGGAAGCTGTCGCGCGAGCGCAAGTTTACCGCCAGCTTCATTGATCAGGGTTATTGCTTCAACGCCGGCGAGTGGAATTTCCCCGATGCGCCATTGCGCGGCGTCTTCGGGCGCAACGATGTGTATGCATGTATCACATCGTGGGACAGCTTTGAGCCGTGGCTGGGCCGCATCGAGGAGTTTCCTGAGAGCTCGTTGTGGCCGCTGGCCGAGGAGATTCCCCCGGAGTGGTACAGCTCCGCGAGCGATGATCTGGAGCGTCTTTTGACGCGGCTGCTGACGCGGCGCGCGCGGGTGCGGGAGTTGATCCTGGACTTCAAGAATTCATCCCGGAACCCGTTCCCGAACTGGAAGGAGACCGTGAATTAGTGTTCACCACGGAGGCACGGAGCACACAGAGGAAGAAGAAAATAAGGTGGAGGCCATGAACAATTTCCGGAGGCTGGAGGTTTGGGAACTGGTGTACATGCTGAACGTGTCGGTTTACGACCTCACGCGGGACCACCGCCTGCTGACGCGCAGTGGCCTGGCGCCGCAGATGCAGCGGGCCGGCACCGATATCGCCTGCAACATCGCGCGGGGCTGCGGCAGCTCGGATAACGATGGAGCACAGCGCTGGCACTTCAACAACGCCATGGGCGCGGCCGCCTCGCTGGAATATCTGGTATTTCTGGCCTTCGAGATGGGCCTGATTCCCGAGTTCGAGCATGACTGGTTCACCGCCATGACGGCCGACATCCAGAAAAGGCTGCAGGCGATGCTGGAGCAGAAGGCGGAGGAGAAGCGGGCAGCGCCGGATTCGGTGACGATGGTGCAGTAGGCTGATGGCTGACTTTAAACAATGCGACTTCTTCCTTCTGCGCTACGTCCCCGACGTGGTGAAGGGGGAGTTTGTCAATGTTGGCGTGGTGCTGCTGGAAAACGCCAGCGGCGACAGCGGCCCTTCGACAAGCTCAGGGCAGGTTTTTACCGGCTTGCGCTTCACCCGCGACTGGCGGCGGGTGCGCTGCCTCGATCCGGAAGTTGACATCGAGCTGATGGAGTCGTACGAGGGCGAGCTGCGGCGGCTGCTCGAGTCGCGCACGCCGGAGATCATCAATTATCGTGGCCCCATGTCGCGGCGGGAGTGGCTGCTGGCGCTGATGCAGGAATCGTTTTCCGGCGCGCTGGAGCTGGCGCCCATGAGCGCGGTGCTGACCGAGTCTCCGGGGGCGGAGCTGGGCAAGCTGGCGCAGTCGTACCTGGAGTCGGAGCGGCGTGCTGCAGGACGAACGGCCACTGGCCGTCGGGCGATTTACAACGCCATGCGCGATGCCTTCGTCACTGCCGGCATTTGGGAGCTGCCGCAAATGCGCAAAGACATTGCGGCGGCGCAATACACGCCGGGTGATCCGCTGAAGATTGACTGCGGGTATCGGGCGAATGGGACGGTGCACATGTTCCATGCGGTCTCGCTGGCCACGGACGTGAACGCCGCCAAGGTGCTGGCGTTCAGCTATCCCACATTGCGGGACGGCATCCTGCACGGCGAAGGCGCCGTGAGCGACATGGCCGCGATCACCGAGGACGAGCTGGATCTTACGGACGAAGGCGTAGCCTTCGCCCTGGCCACGCTACAGACCAGCGAGATCGTGGTGGCGCGGGTCAGCGAAATGCCGCAGATCGCTGAGCGGGCGAGAGTGGAGTTGCGGTTGTAAAGGGAATCCTAGATATTGCATGCGATATCATGATATTATCTTTAGTGCTGGACACTGACGTGGTGGTTGCAGGCTTTCGAAGCGAGCGGGGAGCTTCACGACAGATTCTGTTGACCGCCCTTCAGGAACGGTTCGAGTTACTTGTCTCTGTTCCGTTATTCCTTGAATGTGAGGCGGTTCTGACGCGGCCGGAACAACTCGCAGCCATGGGCGCAAGCCAGGTCGAGGTGTTGGCATTGCTCGATAAAATTATTGCCGTTGCCGTGCCGGTGAGCTTTTCGTTCCGTTGGCGACCAGCTTTGTTCGATCAGAGCGATGATATGGTCCTAGAAACAGCAGTGAACGGAGGGGCAACTGCGATCGTCACCTTCAATCGACGTGATTTCTTGCTCGTTCCCAAACAGTTTCACTGCGCGGTACTTTCACCGTCTCAGGCGCTCGAGTGGCTAAGGAGATCGGAACAATGAGAAGAAGCAATTTTGCCTTACGATTGCAACCATCCTTGTTTGAGGAAGTACGCAAGGCAGCCAAAGCAGAAGGTGTAGCGCTTAACCAGTTTATCAACGTGGCTGTCGCCGAGAAGCTTTCGGCTCTGCGTACCGAGGAGTTTTTCCGCGAACGCGCGGCTCGCGCTCCCGGTAGGGTGGAGGCGCTGCGCATCCTGGAGCGCATTGGAAGGAACAATCCGCCGATGCGGGGGGACGAGCTGCCGCCGGGCTGGACGGGATGGAACAACCGCCCAGCAAAGAAGAGCAACCCGAAACGGCGGACCGTCAAAAGCCGACGCACGGCTTGACTCGAGTCATAACAACTTAGATTTTCACTCTGCGCTCCCTTCGGAGCGCTTTTCTATTTCAGGGACACAAACCCATGAACATGCGAAACACGTTGCGCGGCGCGCTGCGCCGTATTGCTGAGGTACGTACGAACTCCCACCCTTTCCGCTTCGCGGAAGAACGTGGGGAACGCGCAGGGGCTAAAGCCCCTATCTCTATTGGGCCCTTCTCGGCACGACTGAAAGCTTGCCCTGATCTTGCCGAAGGGTCGTGCCCTGATACAAACCGCGAGGACACTTCCCCTCCTGCGTGCCCTGATACATACCTCAATCACGGTTCTCCTGCCGCGCTGGCCGCCGCCGGCGCCGAACCTGCACGTAAGACGGTGCCTCTTCCCACCATATTCACTCCGGGGGCGCCCACGCTGGTGCGTGCCGGAGTCATGCCTAAGCCCACGCCGGCCAACCTGCGGCGCTTTGCCGAAATGCCGATCGCGCGCAAGGCCATCAACACCATCAAGGACCGCATCGCGGGCATGCAGTGGCGCATCCAGCCGCGGCGCGGGCGCGCGCTCGACGATCTACCGGATGCGGCGGCGCGCATCGCCACGCTCGTCCTCAACTTCGAGCAGCCGAATCCGGAAGATTCGTTTCGCTCGATGATCGAGCAGGTGCTGGAAGACGTGCTGGTCGGGGGTTTCGGGGCGATCGAGCTCGACTTGACCGGCGACTCTGAACTGCCGCTGGTGATGTGGCCGGTGGACGGCGCCAGCATTCGCATTCGCACCGATTGGGACGGCAATCCGGCGTCGCCGCATTATGTGCAGGCCACGGGCGCGTTCGCGCCCAACGCGGCGATCACGCTGGCCGACGAGGAGCTGTCGTACATCCGGCTGAACCCGCGCACCCACACGCCGTTTGGCTTGGGCAAGCTCGAGGTGGCGTTCGAAACCATTCACGAATTTCTGTGCGCGCACCGCTTCGCCTCGCGGCTGGCCAGCAACACGGTGGTGCAGTACGCGCTGTGGCTGCAAAACCTAAGCCCATCGCACCACGAGCGGCTCATTCGCTGGTGGCAGGACGAGATTGAGGGCACGGGCAAGGTGCCGATCCTGTCGGTGGAAACGAAGCCCGAGGTGCTGCGCTTCAGCGGCGGTACCGATGCGGACCTGCGGCTGCAGTGGCAGGAATTTCTGATTCGCATCATCGCCGATGCGTTTGACCTGCCACCGATGCTGCTCGGCCTGGAGCGGGACGTCAATCGCAATACAGCTACCACACAGTATGACGACGCGTTTCGCACCGCGGTGGTGCCGGTGGCGCGCCTCATCGCCGAACACCTCACGCGCGACGTGATCGGCAAGCGGCTGGGGTGGGATGACCTGGAATTTGTCTTCACCGACGTGGATGCGCCGAACGAGCTGGAGCAGGCGCAAATCCAGCAGATCCTGATTGGCTGCGGCGTGCTAACGGTCAATGAAGTACGGCGCATGCGGGGAATGCCGGCACTCCCACAGGGTGGGATGTCGGATGCGCCGGGGATGGAATAGAGCGGATCGCTGTTCACCGTTCGCTTTGCGCGGTTTGCCGTTCGCTTCTCGCGGCTAGTCGCGCTCCGCGCGACGCAAGGTGTGACAGCCCCGCACTTCAGCGCGGGGTATCGATTGTCCCAACTGATTCCGAGTGCCTTCAGGCACGGCAGACAACCGAGCCGCCATGGCAGGCCGTCTGTCGTGCCCGGGGCACTCTGGCGTGTTTACATGTCGCCTCCCCGCCCTGAAGGGCGGAGCTTTCACCTTTCGTCCCGCTGTGCGGGACTCATGCGCTGACCCGCCCGTTATTTCGGCCAATTGCTAAGTGCTAAATGCCAAGTACCCGAACAAGGAATGATTATGAATCTCCAACTTGAAGCCATGGCGCTGGCCATGCCAGAGGTCGCCGGACATCCTAACCGACTGCCCTTTCGCGGAGTGCTGACGCTGGTAGGCGTCGCCTCGCAGCGCGCGCCCCAAGGCGCGAAAGGCCATCGCGTAATGATGACGCGCGCCGCGGCCGACGCGGCTTTGCCGTCACTGCTGGGCATGGCACTGGATTACGCTCCATCGCTGGACTCTCACGATGTCAGACGCAAGATCGGCATCATCACGGAGGCGAACATTGTGCCGCTTCATCCAACCCTCTTGCCGGGTGCCCCACCCTCGTTGCCTGCTGTTGACAGCAGAGTGGAACCAGGAAGGACGACGGGGCAGCTGGCCGTCAGCGGCTACCTGTTCGCGAAGGACTTTCCCGAAGTGGTGGACGAGATCCGCGCCCAGTCGTCTGCGGCAGGGTCAACCCTGGGCATGTCGTACGAAGTCACCAGCGTTGACGTCCCCAACCTGAGCTCATCGATCTGGACAGTGACTGCGTTCACCTTCACCGGTGCTGCGGTGCTGCGGCGCGACAAGGCGGCCTATCCGCAGACCTGGATCGCGCTCGAGAACGGCGGCAGGGTAGGGCAGGACAAGGCAGGTGGTTATGGCTAGCCAGATGTGTGGGCACTGCCGATGTCCCATGGACACCAGCCTATCCACGGCTGATTACTGCTATGTCTGCAACGCTATGAGAACGGTCGTGGCCGACAACCGCTACCTGCGACAGGTCCAAGAGAGAGAAGAAGAGGAGCGTTGCACAGCGCGCAAGAGAATGGGGCTGGGAGGGGAGTAGCGGTCAGCAATCAGCAATCAGCCAGTTCTGCTCTCGCGCGTGGTCGCAATCAGATTTGTATCAGGGTACGGCCCTTCGGCTTCGCTCAAGGCAGGCTTTTAGCCGTGCCGCACCTGGCCCAACGCTGACTCTGGCTTTAGCCCGTGACGAAGTTGTCTGCGTGCAGGGGCTAAAGCCCCGACACTTTCCTGCATCCTTGCGGCACGACTGAAGTCATGCCCTGACACAAACCGATTGAGCCGATGAGGTTCAGTTTGGCAGTTGCTAGACGCCAGTTGCTAATTGCCAGCTGCCAATTGCTTGTTAGCATATCCCACACCGTGAGAGGACAACATATGGACGACACAACTCAGAACACTGCTTCCGACATGCCGGCGCTAGCCGGCCAAATGGCGCAGGCAACGCAATCGTTGGCTGATGCGCTGCACAACCTCGACGGCCAGTTCGCCTCGCTGCACGCCAAGATCGACCGCATTGTGGCAGCGGTGGACGATGGCGAGCTGCAAGCTGGTCCGGCGAATGACCACGGGCTACGCAGCAAGGTAGCCGAACTGGAGAAGAACAATCACGACCTGAAGGCGCAGGCAGCCACGGCGCGGCGCAAGACGCTGTCGCCGATGGTGAACGCCCTGCTCGCGAAGCAGGGCGTGGATGGCGATGCGGTCATCGAGACGCCGATCATCGAGAAGGCGCTGGCCGGGCTCAGCATCGAGCAGCGCATCGCGGTAAAGGCCGAGCTGGCACGAGCGGGAATACTCTCGTAGTTCACCAAAAGGCTAACCACAGAGGCACAGAGACACAGAGGAAACAACAAAGAGGGCGAGGACCTTCCATCGCCAGGCCACATATAGTCCTCTGTGCCTCTGTGTCTCTGTGGTGATTCCAGAGCAAGTCTCACATCAGAAAGTGCAGGTAACCCGGCGGCTGCGGCCGCCGTTTTCTTTCGAAAGGAAAATCATGAAAGCACAATTCGTAAACTTACAAGCCGCGGCCGACTACATGGGGCCCGGCGCAATCGAAGTCGAGATGTACCAGACTGAAATCACCGACATCGTGCGGAGGCGCGGGCCGTTTGGCCAGCGCATCAAGCAGGTGCCGGCCACCGGCCATCCCTCGCGCTTCTTCGAGGAGACGGCCATTCCCGCGCTGACGGCGGCGCAAGCCTTCGTCGATCCGCGGAACATTGTCCCCGTGCTGGCCCAGCCCACGCGCGTGGAGCGCAGCGTTCCGCTGAAGTGCCTGGTTTCACAGATCAACTACAACGTGTTCGACATGGAGGTCGGCTCGCAGCAAAGCCAGTTCGCCTACCTGCAGGCGAAGGACCTGACCGATTCCGTCGAGGGCCTGCTGCGCACTCATGATGTGGCGCTGTGGAACGGCAATGACACGTCGTTGAGCAATCCGACGACGCCGCAATACTACGGGGTGTGCGGGCAGATCAATGACGGCGGTAACGTGGTCACGATTGCGACCACCGCCAGCATCGTGGACGGCCTGAAGTCCACCATCGCGCAGATGGTCTCCAACAGCAACTACGAGGTGCGGCCCACCGCCATCTACAGCAATCCGGTGCTGCTCGACCTGATTGACCGCGAGATGAAGACGGAGTTCAACGTCGTGCTGTCGAGCACGCAGGTAGCAGGTGGCCTGGTGGTCAAGACGCTGTCAACGCAGGCAGGCGAGCTGCCGCTAATTCCGGACTGGGCGATTCCCTACACCGGCCAGCCAGGCAGCGGCTCGGCGCAATTGCCGGCCTACATCGTCAGCGAGGACATGATCGAGTACCACTGGCTCACCGATGGCAATCCGCGGGTCTTCCAGCTCGGCACACCGAGCTCGCTGGCCTCGCAGATGGTGGTGGTGAAGTTCGGCGGCGTGGTGGTGAAGGGCGCCAGCTACGCACACTACAAAGTAGTGATTGACCGCTAGTACCACACTGTGAGACACGCAGCGACCATGTTGCAACTGATCCGTGTTCTCGCTGCGTGTCTGTCATCCTGAGCGAAATACGAGCCCGTCGGGCAGGGACTCGTGTGGAGTCGACGGACCCCTATAAGCGACGGCCGGTGAAAGCCTTCCAATATAGGGGTCCCTCGACTCGCGGCCCCAACATCGGGGCCGCTCGCTCGGGATGACAACCTTGGGGACACAACATTTTGAAGCAAAGAGCCGACTGGAACTTTTATGACGACTTATCTTTCCGATTCTGAATATGAAAGCTACGGCATGGAGCCAGCCACGACGGAATCGCTGGTGGCGGCGGCTTCGACTCTCATCAACACTTATTGCAGGCGGCCGACGTTCGCCATTGTTCAGTACACGGAGCGCATCCGCATCGCGCCGGAACGCAATAATGTCCGGCTTACCTATCTGCCACTTGCAATTGTGCAGGGAGCCAGTTCTCCGCTGGTCTCTGGCCGAGCGCGTTACGCAATGCCCCGCCGCGGTGAAGATACCACACTGTCAGACATGATGCTGCAGATTGCCACAGCGTACCAACTTCCGGGAACCTGGATCGACGTGGATGTGAGCACCTTCGATTATTTTGCCGACACCGGCGATGTCAGCTGGCTCGGCAATCCGTTGGGCCTCACGTTCAACGAGATGGAGCTGACCTATACGGCGGGCTTCGCACAGATCCCCGACCCCATTAAGTTTGCCTGCGCCCAAATTGTGCGTAATGCGCAGGCCAATCCTGCGCTGAACGTGAAAGCGGGTGCGCTGAACCAGATGCGGCTGGAATATTTTGCCGACACGCTGTTGGACACCACGGTGCAGACCATGCTGGCGCCCTTCGCGGCGCAGAAAGTAGCCTGACATGCCGGAGACTGATACTCCCATCAACCTGATCCCCAATCGGCGGCATGCCCTGGACCGGACGGCAGATGCTTGCCTGCGCGCCATGGGCGGCGGCCGGATTACGCTGCGCATTCCCGATCCTTCCGCCGGCGATACAAACAGCCAATTAGGCATTACACCTCCCACAGCAGAGGACATCCAAATTGCCCCCGCCGTAGTGCAGCCCATGCCTGCGGCGCCCGACGGCACGCGGCGCTGGCAAGTCATGTTCAGCGCGAGAGCGCTGCGCGCCGCGGCCGAACCGTACGGTGTCACCGACATCGCAAACTGGCTGTTGACGTCGCAAGGCGTGTTCTACCGCGGCCGGCTCCTGCCCATCAGGTCGGTGATCAGCAATTCCTTCGCCGACGGCGACTACCTTTACCTCGTTGTTGCCACAGAGTAAAACATCATGCAAGCAACAAAGGACAGCTTCTATATAACGCTGCGCGACCGCCTGGTGGCGGTAGACCCGGGACGCACCATCACCATCGACGGGGCCACGCGTCCGGCGATCGTGGTGGCGGAAAACGAGCCTCCGGGGTCACCTTTTACATTGTGTGACGCGTTTTATCTCCACTGGGGGGCGGCCCGCGCGGTGCAGCCTGCCGCCGGCACGCTGATGGAGATGGAGTGCGTCATCGCGTATCGCACCAAGGGCAGCGACCCGAACGGGAATCTTGACCGCGGCCGCGACCTGGCCAGCCTGGACAACGACATCCTGGCCATTTGCGCCCCGCCGTGCAGCGAGAAATGCGATTACTCGACCGGCTCGGCAGTGGACCTGGGCTCGACCATCTTCTGGACGCAGCCGGCATTCAGTGCGCTGGTCAACGCGCCGCCGTACCTGGGACGCGAGGTTAGCGTCAGCGTGTTCTTTTATCCCGAGGTGAACCAGACATGAGCACTGCAAATGCCAAGCGTTCGCAAATGGCGCCGGCTGCACGAGCCGTGCGGTCTTACCTGGCGCCGGTGGGCCGGCCGTCGGGGCCGATCGCGGCCTTCGATCCCGCAGCCGAGGGGCAATTCGATCTGGATTCGCCTCCGGAGCCGTGGCTCGACCTGGGCTGGGTGGAAAACTTTCACCGCACCGCCGCTACCAAGTACGAGGCGCTGCGCGGCGGGCCGGTGGGCAACATTACGGTGCAATACCGCACGCAGCCGGAGGCGCGGCTGGAATTCGACCTGCCGGCGTGGGGCAAGCTGCAAATGGCGCTGGCCGGCGGCACACAGATGATGAACGCCCTGGCCACGCAGCCCACCGGCCAGTTGCAGGGGTCGGGAGGCGAGGCGATTCCTGCCTCGCCGCTACAGAGCGGCTCTACGGGCACCTCGCTGGTACTGACCACGGACCAACTCGCGCTGTTCAACGTGTCTGACATTGTGGCAGTTGACGCGGATTATACAGGCCAAACCGGATATCTGGGTGCAGGCGCTCCGGCGGCGTATCTGGCCGCGGCGCTCGACCCAGGCACGCATGTGGACTACATCCGCCGGGTAACGTTCAATATCTCGCGGGTGGCGGCCAAGACTTCTTCCGCGCTGACGCTGGCCCAGCCCCTGATCGCCAATCCCGTGGTGCCGGGGATGGGTGTGCAGCGCGTAATTGCGTTTGTGGACCGCGAGGGTAGCAGCTTCTTTCAAGAATGGTCGGGGTTGTTCGTAGTCCCGGCCGACAGCGGCGGGCGGGCTTGTTTTTACTATCCTCGGCTGCAGGTGGCGGCCAGCGGGCATGAGACGCGGCAGGAACTGGCAGCGCCGCTGTTCAGCCACATGCTGCATGCCAGCTTGCACGCGCTTCCCACCACCGACGCCAACGACGGCGAGACGGTATTGTGTTATCGCAGCTACTTCCCTGCCAAGTGCGCGGCGGCATATTAAAAAGCAGTTGTCAGTTGTCAGAGCCCCCGTGGGGCGCGGCATGAGTTGGCCCAGCCTTTCAGGCGTGGGTAAACGATTTCTTGGGAATGATGAGTGGCGTGGGACGGCACGGGCAGATCGAAGCCGAGTGCCGTCCCTACGGGACTCCGTCTCCCATTCTCACGCTCTCCCAGCGCTGAAGCGCTGGGCTAAGCTCTGTCGCGCCTACGGCGCGCCTGCGACTGCCACTCTTGGGTTTGCGCTCGACTTCCACTGACAACTGGCAAACTGGCTGCTGACAACTTTGCGGAGTACCCATGATCCTTCTGATAGACAACAACGACGGCCGCGGGCAGCAGGATTACACTGCCTGGCTGGACGCGGAGCATCTGCCGAAGGTCGGGCGGAAGCTGAATCGCGCGGCCACGATGACCGCGGCGCTGGTCGCCTGCGGGCCGGGGTTTACAGTTCCGGTAAGCGGGGCGCAAATTATCCTACAACGTGGTAGTGGCCTGACGCTGTTTACCGGTTATCTGACTGTTGCGCCGGAACAGCAGTACCTCGGTATGGGACATCAGGGGCCGGCGTGGCGCTACACACTGCTGGCGACGGATGACTCGTGCCTGCTGGACCACAATGCGCTACCGGCGCGGACACCATTTGCCTCGCGCACTGCGGGGGACGCTATAAAAACGCTGGCCACCGACGTGCTGCCCGGCGGGCTGGATTTATCGGGAGTGCAGGACGTCGGACCGGTGAACCAGTTTCCCATTGTGCCGCAGAATAATTGGACAGAGCATGCGCAGGAACTGAGCTTGATGACCCGTGCGACCTATCGCGCGCACGATGGAAAGCTCGATTTTCAGCCGGTGGGCCAGCAGGGCTTCACCATCAGCGACCAGGACCCGACATTCGTGCCGGAGGGGCTGGTGCTGGTCCAACCGGATGATTTGCGCAACGATGTGACGGTCATCGGTGAAC
>JBKQKT010000664.1:0-3436 GCA_052147365.1 Candidatus Korobacteraceae bacterium
CGAGACGAAGTGAACCTGGTTCACGATGTACCCGTGCGCGCGATCGCGCCGGCGCAAGGCGAGCGGATCCGCGCGGACATCCTGAAAGAAGCGGCCGCGATGGATGCTTTGCAATCCAACGGCGTGGCCTGGTCTGATATCCCCATGCGCCGTACAAGCTGCGACGTGCCGCCGTGCTTCTGGCAAAGCACCTGCTACAAAGAGTAAACTTAAGGTCGAGCCCCGCGTACAATGGATACTACCTGAAAGGGCGCACTCACCCCGCGCTCTTCAACAGATGGCCTCGAAGCGTGTCGGATCGTTTCGGGGCCATTTGTGCGTTTTGGACGGAACGAAATGAAAAAACTTTTACTACTCTCAGTCATTTTCGCCGGCGCATTGTCCGCCCAAGTCTCGCCCACGAATCCGATTCAGTTCAAGCCAACCCCGCCCAGTGGGGCGTGCTCTTCAACCTATGTGCCTTTGAATTGGCTGGTGGGAACCGGCCCCTTCTACTACTGCGATTCCACGTTGCACTGGCACGCCTTCACCGGCGGCGGAGGTGGTAGCTTCGTGCTGACCACGCTTGGTTCGAGCGGAGCGGCGACGTTCGATGGCGCCGTGCTGAACATTCCGATTTACAGCGGTGGCGGCAGTACGGGCACGGTTACCTCGGTGGCCTGGCCTACCATTCCCTCCTGGCTGACGGTAACGATCTCCAACCCCACCACGGCCGCTTCGATCTCCGTCATTCCCACCACCGCGCAAACGTCCCATCAAGTGATTGGTACGTGCGGATCCGCAACCACATTCGCACCCTGCGCCCTGGTGCTCGCGGATCTGCCGGCCGCTCTCTTCAGCCTGACTACCACGGGCTCCGGCGCATCCACGTACTCAGCCGGCACGCTGAATATCCCGCAGTACGGAATGCCCTGGACCCTGACTACCACGGGCAACAGTGGAGCTGCCACATACTCAAGCAACGTCTTGAACATTCCGCAGTACGGAACGCCCTGGACCCTGACTACGACGGGCTCTGGAGCGGCCACGTACTCAGCCAACGTGTTGAACATTCCCACGCCAACCGCAACGACGGTTGTGCATTCGATCGGTGCGACATTCGACGGCGCCGGCTCGGCCTTGACCACTTCCACCACAACTTATGTCACCGTTCCTTACGCCTGCACCATCCAAGCCTGGAACGTCACCGCAGACACGGGAACCATTACCTTCGATGTCTGGAAGATCGCCACCGGCACGGCCATACCTACGGTGTCCAACACCATCACGGCTTCAGCCTTGCCCGCGCTCGCCAGCGGCACCGCTCTGCACTCCACCACGCTCACCGGCTGGACTACCTCCGTTGCGGCCAACGATATTTTCGCGTTCACGGTCAACACGGTTGCTAGCGCGACGAAAGCGAGCCTCGCCCTCCAATGTCAATAATCAAGCAGCTCTTAGCAGTATTCCTCGGCGCTTTGCTCGTTCAGCCGTTGTCCGCGAACATTCAAAGCGGGATGCAGTGGGACGTTCGCACGACGGGCGCCGATACCAACGGCGGCGGCTTTGATCCTACCGTCACGTCACCAGGCACAGACTATTCCCAGCAGGCCTCGGCGCAAGTCGCCTTTACCGATCTGATCATCGGATCCACCACGACGCAGCTTACCAGCGTTTTAGATGCCTTTGGCGCAACTTCGCCGGGAAACGTGATTAACATAACCGGGGGCTCGGGCTGCACAACCGGATGGTTTGAGATTCTATCTGTCTCTGGATCCACCGCGACGATGGACCGCGCGGTAGGCACGGCCGCGAGCGTTTGCACGGGCAACCTGGGCGGCTCGTTTGCCACTCCCGCCCAAGGCATCACGCAAGCCACCGCTTCGACCGTTGCGCTGGGCACAATCTTCCTGGGCAATACAGTGAACGTCAAGGCGGGAACCTACACGCAGGCGGCGCTGACCACTATCGACAATTCCTACGTCGCCCTGGTGACTGTGCTCGGCTACAGCGCCACGCATGGCGATGGAGGCACCAAGCCGCTCATCACTGAATCAGCGGGAAACAACCTCTTCAACACCGGCTTTTGCGGCACTTCCCCGTGTCGGATCGTCGTAAACAACGTGAGTATGTCCACCACGGCGGGGAGTCCGGGCGATGGGTTTCTGGCGTTCCGTAACAACGGCCCTAGCTATTTAGATTTGGTGATTTCAAACTCCAAAATGGACGGCTTCCGGATCGCGGTCAATGGCGACTACACCGGCTATCTGTATAACTGGAGCGCGCTTTACCTGCTCAACACAGAGATTGTGAACACCACCACGTACTGCGCGTCCAACGGGCGGCCTGGTCCTGTGGGCGTCACCTACGTGGTCAACTCCTACCTGCACAACAGCACCGGCACGTCCGATTGCCTGGTCACGCAAGGCGTAGAGCTGTTTGTCATTAACAGCGTCATCGCAGCAAACGGTGGCAGTGCGATTACTCCCCACACCTACCCAGCCGCTCTAGTCTATGTCATCAACTCGGATCTCTCGTTGAACGGTGGCAGTGGCGTGACCGGCGAAAACTTGCAAATCCTGCAAAACTCGATCATGTACGGAAACGGCGCATATGGCATCAACGCCGCAGGGGTTTACCCGACCGCCATCAATCAGAACAACGCGTACGGCGCCAACACTTCCGGGGATCGCAACAACCTGGCGGTGGGCACCGGCGATGTTTCGTTGTCTGCGAATCCGTTTACTTCGTCATCGAACTTCGCCTTGAACGCGACGGCGGGCGGGGGAGCTGCGCTCAAGGCGCACGGGACGCCGGGGCTCATGCCGGCCGGGACGGGGTACATAGACATCGGGGCTTTGCAGAGTCAATGCACGGGCGGCGGCGGGGGCTCTCCGACCGGCTGCGCCTTTAGCTCGCTACGCCTGCCGGCGCACAACAGCCAATGAAAAGAGAGCATCGCTGGGAAATCGTCAAAATGTCGGACCAGAGAAGCGTCAAGCGGTGCGCCCGGTGTCTGTACGCCTATGAGTACGGTTACGATCTCCCGTGCCCTGCGTTCTGCGTTTACTGCGACAAGCCCATTGAGCGCGACGACCTAGTGAGAGATGTAGTGAGGCCGGTGAGTCACCCGATGCACCGAAACTGCGCGATGCGAGCGGCCAGCTCGTTACGCTCGTCACCCTTCTTTTCAAACGACCATTAAGGAATGCGGCCGCCGTGTGCCTTGATAAACTGGCGCACCAGCGCGGCCGTGTGATCCAATAATTTCAACTGGGCCGGCTGCGTAAACATCATCTGATCACGCGCTTTCTGGGTCAATGGAACCAGCACGCCGGCGCCGTTCAACTCCAAAATCGCGGCACAGTAGAGGCACACCGTTACCGCCTCGTTGGGCCGGGGTGGGCCTTGGTGCAAGTGCTCCTGGTGCGGCATCTCGCTAAGCGCATCAATGATC
>JBKQKT010000665.1:0-13163 GCA_052147365.1 Candidatus Korobacteraceae bacterium
TGACCAGCGGGCCGCCCGAATTGCCGGGGTTAATGGCGGCGTCGGTCTGGATAAACGACTCGAACTGGCGCCCGGGAACGATGTTGCGTCCCTTGGCGGAGACGATGCCCGCGGTCACGGTTTCCTCAAGGCCGAAGGGGCTGCCGACGGCGAGAACCCAGTCGCCCACTTCCATGGCGTCAGAATTGCCCAGCTTGGCGGCCGGCAAAGGCTTCTTAGCGTCAATCTTGATGACCGCCAGATCGGTTTCCTTGTCCACGCCGATCACGGTTGCGTCATACATCACGGTCTGGGGGTCGTCCATGAGCTTCACGCGAATGCGGTCGGCCTTCTCCACCACGTGGTTGTTGGTAACGATGTAACCCTTGGGGTCGACGATGACGCCGGAACCGAGGGAGCGCTCACGCATGTCGCCCATGCCGCCGTCGGGACCGCCCTGGCCACCACCCTGGCCGGGCTGCCCACCAAAGAAGCGGTTAAAGAAATCCTGAAAGGGATTGTCTTCGTCGCCGCCACCGCCCGGGCCTTCGTCCGGCGTCTGCGGCATTCCCCGACGGGTGTGCGGGTTCTTGATGGTGGATTCCGTGTTGATATTTACCACCGAAGGCTCCATCTGGCGAGCGATCTGGGAGAACTGGTTCGACATCTTTACGGGAGAGGGAACTTGCAGCGGCGTGGCGTCAGCGGAAGAGTTTTGTTCCTTGCCCTTCACGCCCGCGGAGACCACCGTGCCAATCAGAATGCCCAGCGTCAGGGTCGCCAGGATGACCAAGGTCGAGGCAAAGCGGTTCTTCTTCAGCTTCTGCCCGAAACCTGAAACTTGCGAATCCATCAAACTTGTCCTCCGGCTCAGTGAGCCTACTTGAAATTATACGTCGCCACAGACGATGCGGCGGCTCCAATTGTGAGGGGAATCACTCGGGAGTTCTCAGGCAATTAGACGTGGGCGGAGCGGAAATGGTTACCAACTAGCTGTCAGCCATGAGCTTTCAGGCGTCAGCCAGGGCCGGCCGGGGCCGCAAAGCGGAGCGGCCCCTTCACGACAATTTACGCGTAAATCCCGCGCTGTTTGATGGTGTAGGCCACACGGTCGATGGCCAGCATGTACGCGGCGATGCGGTTATTTACTTTATGGGTCTCGGCGTAGCGCACCACGTCCTCAAACGATGAGACCATGATGTCCTTCAACTGTTCGTTGACCACCGACTCCTTCCAGAAGTAGCCCTGGCGGTCCTGCACCCACTCGAAGTAGGACGCGGTGACGCCACCGGCGTTGGCCAGAATGTCGGGCATGACAAACACGCGCTTGTCGGCCAGGATGTCGTCGGCCGCCGCGGTGGTGGGCCCGTTCGCGCCTTCGACCAGAATCTTGGCTTTCACGTGTTCGGCATTGTTTGAGGTAATAACGCTTTCGGTGGCGGCTGGAATCAGGATTTCACAGTCGGTAATCAGCAGCTCCTCGGTATCAGCGCGCTCTGCGCCTTTGAAGCCGTGGATGTGACCTTCCTTCTGGCGATAGTCCCACAGGGCCTGAATGTCGATGCCCTTGGAGTTGTACAGACCGCCGTCCCACTCGCCGATGCCCACTACTTTGTAACCCGACTGGTGCAACAGCAGGGCGGCGTTGGAGCCGACATTGCCAAAGCCCTGGACGATGACACGGGTATTCTCGCACGTCATGTTGAGCTTCTTGATGGACTCATCGCAGATGATCATGACGCCGCGGCCGGTAGCTTCCCGGCGGCCACGCGAGCCGCCCATGTTCAACGGCTTGCCGGTGACTACGGCCGTAACCGTCTGGCGCATGTGCATGGAATAAGAGTCCATCATCCACGCCATGGTTTGCTCATTGGTGTTGACGTCCGGCGCGGGTACATCCTTTTCCGGCCCGATGAACTCAATCAACTCCGAGGTGTAACGGCGGGTCATGCGTTCCAGCTCGCCTCGCGACATCTGTTTGGGATCGCAGACAATTCCGCCTTTGGCGCCGCCAAAGGGAATGTTGACGACCGCGCACTTCCAGGTCATCCAGCTCGCCAGCGCGCGCACTTCGTCGAGGGTCACGTCGGGCGCGTAACGCACACCGCCCTTGGCGGGGCCGCGGGCGATGGAGTGCTGCACCCGGTAGCCGGTGAACACCTCCAGTTGCCCATTGTCCATGGCTACCGGAATGTGAACGATGATCTCACGGTTGGGCTGGCGCAGAACCCGCCACAGGCCTTCATCGAGCTTGAGCTTTTCGGCTGCCAGGTTGAAGCGGGCAGCCTGTTGTTCCCATGGATTGCTTTCCTGTTCGAGTGTGTGTGTGGTCGTAGCCATATAAGTTCTCCCAACGATCGCGGGCTTCTTGCAGCACGGTTCTGGGACACGCTGCTGGCGTGCCTACGGCTGCAGGGCGGGCAAACGATTGCAAGTATATGCAGCGGATGTGCGGCGCGCAAGTAACCGGCTAGCGCCCGCCATCTGATATAAATCCCAAGATCGCAATCTGCACGCGCGTGCCAACGGAGAGAGACCTGTGGAATGGTTCCTTAATTTGCCCGACTGGCTCTA
Source organism: Candidatus Korobacteraceae bacterium (assembly GCA_052147365.1). Classification (GTDB taxonomy): domain Bacteria; phylum Acidobacteriota; class Terriglobia; order Terriglobales; family Acidobacteriaceae; genus Bog-257. Next base: position 2,554 of record JBKQKT010000665.1, read on the forward strand.
CGGCATCCTCGCGATCGCGTTCGCGGTGCTGATCGGCGTTGGCGGCCTGCTGGCCACCCGCAAGTCGGTATCCCGGCTGCATGCGACGGTCTCGTATAACGAAATCGTCAGCTACTATCTGAGCACGGTCGCCATCTTCTACGGCATCATGCTGGGCTTAATTGCCGTGAGCGTCTGGGAAGGTTATAACGGCGCCCAGACGGCCGTTGCCTTGGAAGCCGGCTCCCTATCGGCTCTGTACCGCGACGTCAGCGGTTATCCCGAGCCTGACCGCAGCGCGCTTCAGACGGACTTGCGGGAATACACGCGCTATGAAATCGAGGTGGCCTGGCCAGAGCATCGCCGAGGGTTGATCACCCCGGGGGGGATGCGGCGCCTGTGGGGGTTCCAGGGCAGACTGCAGGCATTCGAGCCGAAGACTAAGGGGCAGGAGGTGCTTCATTTTGAGACCCTGCGCGCCTTCGACGACCTCGTTCAGAGGCGCAGTCTCCGGCTGGATACGATCACATCGCACCTGCCGCGGCCTCTGTGGGACTTTGTCATCCTTGGTGCGGTGCTGAGTTTCGTTGTGAGCTGGTTCTTTCAACTGAAAAGCTTCACCATGCATGTGTGGATGACGGCTTTTTTCGCCGCACTGCTTGGCATGGAGATCCATCTTCTGGTCATCATGAACCATCCTTACCGCGGCAGCATCAGCGTTAGTCCTGAAGCCTTCCAGGTGGTGTACGACATGTTGATGCGCTAGGGCGGGGCATGGGCCATGGATTGGGAGCGGTGTGAGTAGTGGCGGACCTAAGCTAATTGTTGCTGAAGCTCAGTGCTTCTTCGTCGTCGGCTTGGGCTTCAGGGTCTTGACGTACTCGTAGCTCAGGTCAAGATACTTCGCCAGCTCGTTTGTCTTCTTCAGCAGCGCGTCGGGGACGGTCACGTATTCCTTCATGACGACGCCGTACGCCTCAAACAGAGTGGTCTTGTACTTCTTTAGAAACTTTTCTCGGTCCTCCGCAGACAATCGAATGGCCAGCGTGCCGGGCGGATTCAGCAGGGTAAACATGTTGCCGTTCAGCGAAGTATAAGGATGGGTCGCGCCCTTGCGCTCAATCTTCGGATTGGTGGCGATGAGCTTTTCGTAGAGCTCTAATTTCTCGACAGGGATGTCGCTCTTTTTCTGTGCGGTCATGGTGTCGCTGAATAGTAGTTAGCGGCGGCCGCCGAGGAACTCCGTCGTGTTCGTTATATAGAGTTCGTGGACCTTCTGATTGACCTCGTCGGGAGTGAGGCCGGCTGACTTCATGCAGTCGCGCAGTTCATTTCGCCGGTTAGCGTCAACCGTCATTTTGGGACTGCCGTCAACGAAGACCCGCACGTCGGAGCCTGTTCTCACCAGCCGGTAATTGTGCATGGCTCATTGTAGCGGGTAATCCTGCGGGGCGGTGTAGTTTTCGTGAAGCGGCGCACTCGCCCGGCGAGTTATCATCACACAACATTCTTCCGGGGAGGGATCCAACGATGGAATGGGAACGGTTGGCCCGGTTTGTACTGCTGGGCAGCGGGGACCTGGAACAATACGCGATCCTGCTGGTGCGAATATCGCTGGGGCTGTTCTTCGCCATCTCGGGCGCGAACAAGCTCTTCGTGGCCAGCCGGAGGAAGGCCATGTATGAAACGCTGGTCGAGGCCAACGTACCATTTCCTCACGCGACGACCTGGTTCGTGTCGTTCGTCGAATTCGCCGGCGGATGCCTGCTGGCCGTCGGCTTGCTTTCGAGCCTGGCCTGCGCAGCTCTGCTGGTCGACATGGTGGTCGCCATTCTGACCGCTAAACTTTCCGCCATGCCCAAGGGACTCTCGGCCTTTAACTGGGTCGACGATTTCCTCTACTTCCCGGAGGTCCTGTACATACTCTTCTTTGCCTGGCTGATCTGCTCCGGGCCGGGCAAATTCAGCGTCGATTACTGGCTCGCCGGTAAGTTGTAGAGATGAGTCCGTCGCGTGATACCGTGTAAACATGCTTAAAGGAGAAAAAGATGGCTGACCCTGAAACAGAAGTTCCGGAAGCGACGACACCTCCAGCGGAGACGCGGGCGAAACCTAAATCCGGCGCCCCGCAAGAGCGCTCCGCCGATAAACGTGCGGAGGCCCTAAGAGCCAAGAAGAAGAAGAAACGCGATGCCCACCGAGTTACTTTAAGAAGGTCTCACACCAAGGGATAATCGCAGATTGAGCTGCGCGCAGGCTCCCAGCCACGAAAACCTCACCGCCAGGTGTTTGGGACGTTATCCATCGTTGAAACGTCAGCAAACACCGGCGCTTGCAATCCGGGAAGGCGGGACTAGCCGCCTTCCCGTACGTCATGCTTGCAGGCCTTACACACCTACGGGGACGTTATGGTAGGTCGAGACGACCCTCTCAAACGTCTGCACCCTAGGCGTTCCATCGATTACGTTCGCCAGGGTCTTCAACACTTGCGGGTAAGTGTTGGTGTTGTAATCGTCTGCATTGGCCTTGTTCTCCCACAGAGTGATTGCAACCGCATCCTGGCTGCCGGGATTGGACAATGTGATTTCGTCCTTGAAGCCCTTCTGCTTGCGCAGCAAAGGAAGAACCTGGTTCTCGAATGTGCGGGTGTAATCAGACTGCATGTTGGATTTCAGGCGAAAAGAGACATTACGTGCGTACATAATTCAACCTCCTAAAGGTTGTGTCGTGTAAGAAGAAGAGAACTTCAGATGGGCTGACTTATATTCAGGGAACCTGAAAGAGGAGAAGGAGGAAACCGCCTCAACTATGACTGTATCTACTTACCTCAGCATTGTCAAATCGCGAGCTGGTGTTTCAATCCATGCATGGACAACGCCGGTCAATCAGCGTAGGATGACAAGTGAGAGAGATTTTCCTACCTCTCATTCAGGCCTCCTGAGCTAGGTCAGCCGCTCTGAAGTTCTCCCCTCTTAGTTGTGATGAAATCCAGGAGTTGAAGTGTCTAATTTTAAGGTCCGAGTGCGTCCGCAAGTCGCCTTTTCCAAACAACCAAAACCTCTTAAGAACGATTCAGCGAGTACCTTCTCGGAAGATGAGATACGGACCCGCGCCTACCAAATCTACGAGTCTCGCGGCAGAGTCCACAACCGTGCCGACGCGGATTGGAGTCAGGCAGAGACCGAACTGATGGAAATGGTGGGCGGCAAACAGCCTGAAAAGGATCAGCAGTAATTCACCAAAGGAGACAAGCATGAATTGGGACCAAGTGGTAAGCAAGTGGGGGCAACTGACGGGTTCTGCCAAGGAAAACTGGGGCAAGCTGAGCGATGATGATCTGCGGCAAATAGCAGGCAAGCGCGAGCAGCTCGTGACGAAGATCCAGGAAGCGTACGGAGTCGCAAGGCGGGAAGCCGAAAAGCAGGTATGGGACTGGGGTAAGAGCGTGGAGCGTACCCAGAAGAAAGTTGCGTAACGATTTCTGCATCCCCTGGAATGAAGGTGTATCTGCTCAAAGGCACATGGCCTAAACGTGGAAATCACTGACCTCACTGCGGTGCAAAGATTGTCTGTACCTTGTCCGACTTGTGCCGCTGCACCACGGGAACGCTGCTGCGAAATTGCTAATGGCGCTTTTCGCCAGGATGCGCATTTCGGCCGCCTGTCGTTCGCCGCAGGACAAGGAGCTTCCTCGCGTCCGCAGGAGTCTTAACAGAGAATAAAGATGGTCAACCCTGAAACAGAAATTGGGGAAGCCACGCCTCTTCCTGCGGAGGCATCCTATCAAGCTCACGAGGGATTAAATGCGTCCATTAGCCTGGATCGGAATTGTCGTACTTATAGTAGGGGTTCTCGCGTTCATCGTGCCTGTTCCCATCAGCCATTCCCATAGTGTCAAGCTCGGAGATGCGTCAGTAGGTGTCACGACTCACACCGATGAGAAGCTCTCTCCCATAGATTGGGGGCGTGCTTTGCGCCGCCGGAGTCGTGCTGTTGGTAGCAGGATCACGCAGATCTACGGCCTAAAGAAGGCGGGCACATGCCGAATGAGCCCGCCCAATTTGTCATCTAAATGTTAGTAAGGTTTGATGGCTTTGCGGTGTCTCTACCTACTGCTTTTTTCTACTCTCCCGATTTATTCTGAACGGACCTTATGCAGTTGTTAAATCTTTGAGCTTTCTTTTCAACTTTACGACAGTTTCTTTGGCGTCGCCTATCCGCTGTTGAACTTTGCCCGCTCTCTTTTCGGCTTTCCCTTCAGCTTTCAAGCTGGGGTCATTGGTAATGTTTCCGAGCCCTTGCTTGATGGTTCCCTTCATTTCACGGAAACTGCCCTTGAGCTTGTCTTTCGTACTGGTTTTCATATTTCTCCTTGGCCTCATAAAGCGCGGATTTCGGTTCTTCCGAGCGTCTTTCGGGGCCATCTCTTTTGTAATCTCGTGGGTTTCTGAGGTCTGAGCAGAATTGACCATCTCTGGAAATGGGCTCGGCTTCGTCCCAAAACGGGCCTGATGTGTGAGAGAAACGACGATGGCGCCGCAGTAGAAGAGCCCCACCCAGACAAAGAAGGTGAGGCTACCCTGCTGATCGCCGCAATTATTGCGGTCGGGAGGGAGCGGATGGAAACGTGTACTGATGTAGTCATGCGAGCCTCCCGGAATGGAAGATCAGGATTGCCAATATTAACCTGGATAAGCCGAGTCAATTGCGTCCTGTCGCGATGCTGCCCGAAGCCCCATTTCGGATGCCGGGCCGGTGACCTGCCGGCATTCATCATCGGACGCCCGGAAAACACGTTGGCGAGCATCATGCAAGCAGGCATCAGGAGCAGCGCCACGACGTACCAAACCCAGTTCTGGTGTGCGGCGAGCATCCCGCGAAGCAACAGGCCCATGGCTGCGCTCCCCTCAACACCAGTGCAGACTATTGCCGCGATGCACGGACCGAACGCACCGACATAGGGCAGTAGCTGTGCTCCGGGAACGCTCGTTCCTCCAAAGGCGTGTAGCAGGGCGAGTCCCCACAGGAACCAAGAAATCGCATAGGCCAGGGAAAAGAAACGCCAGGGAACCGCCCGGGCGATACCTCTAGCGAAAAGTGTGTTAGTCAAAGTCCACTCTACAAATCGCTTTAGCTGAGAAGCAGTTACGGTTGCTTGGGCTTGCTGCTGGTTCCCGCCTTCGCCGGCGTTTTCGCCGGCTTCGCAACGGATTTGGAATGAGCATCGTCCGCAATCTGCTGCGCGACCCTGTCGGACTCCTGAACGAACGTGGCCATCACGGCGTTGACGGCGAACTGGCTGGCATCCGCTGCCAGCGGCAGGTCCTTGAGATCAGGAGCCGGTTTACCAACTTTATATAGCGTTATGGCCGTCATGGCCTGGTACTTGGCCGGATCCAACACAACGCCTTTGGGCAGAGAAGCCGGCGGAATGCCGCCGCTGCCTGCATCCTTCAATTGCATGGACATGGTGTACACGATGTAATCGCACTGCTTCGCGGTAGCTTCCGCTTCTACGTCTGCCTGTGGCGATTCGGCATCCAGCGGCACGGCCTCCAGTTGATGGCGGCCGAATTCGCTGAGCAGGTTCAGCCGCAGGTTGTCGGTGGGGAGCGACTGGCCGCTCATGTCCTTGATCTTGACCACGCCGAGGCGCACCACACCCGCAGCTTTAGGTGCCATCGCGGGCGCGGGAGGTTGCGCGGGCGCAGCAGGCGACGCATTCGCAGGAGCGGGAGCTGTCGCAGGGGCTTCTGTGTGCGCGGCCGGCGCGCCGCCCGTCATCGCGGACATGTCCATGACCTTGCAGCCGGGAGGCATGTCGAAAAGTGAGGCCTCCAGCGACGCATTCTCCAGCTCAATCACCTCCGTCGTGGTAGTGAACGTTCCGCGCTCCGATGTCATCGTCATGGTCTGCTTCATCGGATAGCCCATCGCGGCGCTGCCGCTGCCCTTCATTACGATGCGGTCGCTGCATCCGCGCTTGCCGCTGCAGGCCAGAGCGCGGTAGGATTCGTCGCCGCAGGAAAATCCCGCCAGATCGGCATACCAGCCATCCATTTCCATCTTCATGTGCGATTGGTTGCAGGCGTCAGGGCTGGACTCCATCGTCATGGAAGTCTTGATGTGCCGCGCCTTGTAGCCGAACATCTCCTGGCGTTCGCCGGTATCGGTGGAGGTGCGGGTGATGGTCAGAACGCCGCCCTTGCGCGGGGCTGTGGGCTCTTCTGCGGCCGTCCCGCGGGCCATGTTCGGCATCGCCGGACAGGAGGCTTCGCCTCCGCCCATTGCCATCACCATACACTGGTTGCCGCTGATGGTGATCATGCGTTTCTGGTCGCATTGCATGATGGAGACCGCGCCGCCGTGGCCTCCGTAGCTCATCTCGTTACGCTCGCGGCCTCCCTTGATGTACACCGTGCTTTCCGAGGTGTGTCCCATCACGGTGGTGCGGGTCTTGATTTTCAAGTCGGCTGAGGCGAAGGTGGAAAAGCAGCTAACGATGAGTGCAAAAAGAAAGAAACAACGCAACAGGCGGGTCACGGCAGGTCTCCTTGAGAACGATGCCAACACTCTTCCGAATAAGGATGTACGAGGAAATTCTAATCCCTTACTCATCGGGGATGGTCAGTTCCACATAGAGGTCTTGTTCACGCGGTTGGCTGCTCAACGCCTTCCATTCGGCTTCTTCGGTCGGCTCCCATTTGACGTCAGTTCGCAGAATGCGCCCTCGCGTACGCTTCTGTAGGTCCTTGTAGAGCGGATGGAACGGCATCTTCCAGGGATACGGCTTGCGCGCCAACGCCCACTCCTCATTAACGGGAATCATGGCGGTCAATTCCTTGCTCACCATCATCTCCAGGCCCAACTCCCGCAACGTGGCGTTGTGGCTGCCATGGTGCCCGACCTTGTACAGCACCGTCCGGTTAAGTAAATCCTTAGCGGTGATCGTCTCGCCCTTCGCCAGACCGTTCTCCTCGGACCAGCCTCCCTCGTGCCACGATTCCCAGTTGCCCACCTGCGCGTCGCCCGGGAACAGCAGCACGCGCCCGCTGTTCTGCAGCTCGATAGCGAGCACAAGACTGGTGTTATTTGTGGCAGAATCGAGCTTCAAAGCCAGCGTGTCGGCCGGATATAGCCAATCGGAATCGATCCGGCGCCAGGACTCTGCATCCGCATCTTCAAAGCCATAATGTTCGTGAAAGAACGGATACAGCTTCTTGTTTTCTTTTGCGACCTCAACTTGCACCCGATAATTACTGGCAAAAGGCTGAGACGCCTCCTCCTCCTCCCAAGGCGATTGAGCTGTCGATGAAGCTGCGGCAAAGCCCTGTTCTTCGTAGACCTCGCCGGGCTTGCCCGTCGGCCTGGCTGACATCAAGGCTTTCTTGTCCTCGGGCGGACCCAGCACGAAGACGCGAACCCCTTCGACGCCGGGCAATGTCAATGGCGGGCACTTCGGCTTGTAGTATTTCGAATCCTTCGCCTTCTTCCTGATGACGTCAAAGACACTGCTGGTGTTCAGCGGAAGCAGCCCGCCATCGCCGCTGTTCACTCCAAAGAACCCAAGCAATCCCGCGATGGTCTCGTCGGCCTGACCGTTCGCCGCCAGGCGCTGCTGCACGCCCTGCAACGCCATCTTCATCGAGGTGCGACGGTTTCTTAGCGCTTCCGCATCGGGGTTTTGCGGGTCCTCGGTCCAGGCAAACCAAGCCTGGTCAATGTTCATCTCTTTTTCGAAGACCTCCCGCGCTGACGCGAAACCACTGATGTGGTCCGCGTGCTCGTGGGTGATGGCGACCACGTGCAGGCGCCCGCCGGTCGTCTCCTTCAGATGGCCGACGACTTCCCGAATTTTATCTGGGCCACCGCTGTACTGCGCGTGAACCCCGCAGTCGATCAGCATATAGACTGTTGCGTTGTAGCGGCCGCGAAACGCCAGCAAAAAGCAGTCTCCAAATCCGGTCCGATACATTCGGACCGTAACTCCGCTCTCCGGAGCTTTCATGATGTCGTTCGACATCTGCATCCTCCTCTGTCGGCCTAGATATCACTGTGTACAAAAGCAAACGGCTCGCGCTGCGGATCGCCGAAATAGGTTGCCGCCAGCGAAGGCTGACCCGAGCGAAACCGTCGCTCGCGCTCCAGTCGCGACTTACTCAGAATGTGCTTGGTGATCGAGTAGCGGATGCGGCAGTCCGACGGATCAATCATCAGCGTGCAGCCGCCGTAAAACGTGAAGTCGCCGGTTTCCGACTCCGGTAACTCTCCCGCGCTCTTGTCGATCTCGGCCTGCTTGGCCTCGTCGAAATAACCTCGGCGCTGCTGCAGAATCTCGACCACCATGTCCGTCACCGTGGTTCCCGAAACCGTATTGCGCCGCGCCAGCCGCATGGAATGGACTTCGACCTTGGGCCTCCCGTTGTGCCGGTAGAGGCCCGCTGGCGAATCCACTCCCAGCGACAGCCCCAGTTCATCGCCCACCGGCGGACTGCAATACTCCTCCAGCCAGTTCTTCACTTTCTCTTTGTTCTCCTGCATGGCCTTCCACACCTGTTGACGTGCAATGGCAGACCGCCATTCCGGCGTCAACCTGTTCTCTTCACTCTCCGCCTCGAACAGCGGCCGCAAGTCGAAGTCGTGTCGCCGCGGGGGACGCCAGACCACACTTTCCACCGAAAAGTTCCGCACATCGCTCGGCTGGATTCCGCGCCGCTGAAAACCTTCCAGAATCGCAAGCCGGTAATTGAGCTTGTCGTCGCGCACGTAGTCCACATCGGCAGTGATCATGGCTCGCAGATAGTCGCCGAAGGTGATATCGACGGGCGGGCAATAGTCGAGGGCGCGGATGCAGATCCGCAGGAACTGACCTGCTGTTTTTGCGGCCTCATGTGCCAACCGATTGACCAGGTCGGGATGTAGCGCACCCAGCGGCAGGACTCCGCTCCCTTGCGTGGCGATGCGCAGGAGGTCTGCGGTGCGCGACCGGTAGATTGCCAGAAAGGCGTCGAAGACCGCGCCCACTAGAATCGCTCCCCGCGCGTGTGGCTCGGTCAATTTGTCTAGCTCGCCGGGAGTGGGCTTCTCAGGCTGCCATTCCCCGGTCTTCTTGTCTGTTTTGCCCAGCGCGTCTCGCAAAGCGCCGCGATTTCCCGTCGCCTGGCCGAATTGTTGCGCCAACTGGCCCAGCAGGTTCTCCGTGCCCAGGTCGCTCCGCGTCCGCGCAATCTCGTGCCGCAAAATCTCCGAATGCGAGAAGTGCTGAAACAACGCAATGAGGTCCGCGACGGCTTCGTGCAGTGCGAACACATCGGGGTTGCTCGCCTCGGTGAAGCGCGGATGCAGCCCGTCCACCAGCGCATGCGTCATCTCGTGGGCCACCACATCATGCGACAGGCATGTAAACACTGTGCCTTGCAAGTAAGGATCATCCACCTCTGACTTGAAGTATCCGAAAAGCACCGCTTTCTTCTGCGGGCTGTAGTAGGCGTTGGCGCCACGAAACGCATGAGGATAAATTCGCAGGCGTTGTAGGAATTCTTTCTTGTCGCCATTGCCGACCGACCGGGAAGACCACAGCACCTTTCGTCCGAGCGCGCGCTCGAAATGGTCGATGAGGTTCATCGCCACCGCATACACCATCTGCTGATGAAACCGTGGCTCGCCTTCCGAAGGCGCCAGGCCATCCATGGCGAGCAGCCGCGGGTCATTCAGATCGACCGGCTCATAGAAACACTCGCTCGCCGGATCATAGTCAACCACCTCCAGGTATTCACCAACCGGCCCTTTTTCAAGAATGCTGCTGCCGTCCTCTTTTTTCGATTCCCAGGGAATTTGCAGCGTGACCTCGTTGATGGGCGCGGTGGCGAGGTGTCGAGCCATGCTGGGATCGAACGCGAAGACCCTCAGCCGCCGGCACGCAGGCGCGGTCACCGAGGCAGCCGGTGTCATATCCACCAGGTGCTGAAACTGACGCCAGATCTTGTCGCGGTCGGCATCGGGGGTTTCCAGAATGTGCATCAACCGCTTCGCCTGCAGCCAGGTCGAGAAATGATCGCCAAGCTCCTTCGGCGACTTGATCACCGCGCGGCGATAACTCTTTGCCGCTCCTATGTAATTCTTTTTGATGAGCTTGGTTTCGCCCACCGTAGCCAACAGCCAGTAGTCGTCTAGCGCTTTTCGCAGTGCCACTGCAAGGATCTTTCGGACTTGGCGGTTATAGGCATGCGCTGTATCGAACTCGCGGAGGAACGCGCTTTTGGCGGCAGCATTGATTCCAGGATAGTAATCCGCGGGCATAATCTCGAATGCTTCCGCGTAGAGTTGGCGCGAGTGACGTAGTTCCTCCACGTCTCCACTCTTGTCATACGAGTCCATCCAGGTCCGAGCATGGATTCCCAAAGTCTCAGGGTCGCGGTGCCCTTCCGCTTCCAGGGCTTCGAAAACCTGTCTCGCTTCCTCGGTCAGGCCGAAGCGGGCCAACGCCGACCCTTTGAGTTGCCGCCAGCGAAGCGTTTCAGCAAACTTCTCCCCCACCTCCTTCAGCACGTCGCGCGCTTCTGCGTACTGGGCCTTCTGAATGAGCGCATTCGCCAGCCGTGTATACAAGTAAGGCCCGCCCTCCCAGGCAG
>JBKQKT010000666.1:0-2533 GCA_052147365.1 Candidatus Korobacteraceae bacterium
GAGGCGCTGACCTTCCCGCCGCAGTCCTTCGACATCTTTATCACCCAGGACGTGCTCGAACACGTTTTTCATCCGGACCGCGCCCTGTCAGAGATTATGCGCGTGCTGCGTTCCGGCGGATTGCACATTTTCACTGCTCCCAAGCACAAGCATCTGCTGAAAAGTGAGCCGCGCGCGAAACTGGCCGGAGGTTCCATCGTACATCTGAAGGAGCCTAGCTATCACGGCAACCCGATTGGCGATGGGAGAGCGCTGGTGACGTGGGACTACGGGGCGGACTTCGACGACCTTATCCAGTTGTGGTCGGGATATGCGACCTCCAACTTCACGATCCGCGACCGCCGACGCGGAATCGATGGGGAGTATCTGGATGTGTTTGCGACAGTCAAGGAGGCGGTGAACAGCTTGGACGTTCCCCGCCTCCGAGTTTAAGCCACCCTCACTCCTACCGGCAGCAGAACGAAAGATCTTGACACCGGCGTGGGCTGTGACGCATGTTCTCCCAGAATTCGGGAACGGGCAACGTTCGCTTTACGATCCGCGCCGTTTTTCCACCAGAGGGGGGGCATGCTATGCGATTACTTTCCTTCAGTGCCTTTGAGCCTGTTAGCCGATACTTTTCATGCGTGTTAGCAATAGTCGCGATCATTGTGACCTTTCAAATCTTGCAGCCGACTCCAGGATGGGCTCAAGCTGCTCCCTCGGCTGACAAAAGAGAACAGGAAATCGAACTGCTAAAGGTAGAGATTAAGCGACTTGAGCAGCGCGTGAGCACACTCGAGTCGCTGAACCAGAAGGTCAAAGCGCTCGGCAACGAAGTGGCGACCGAGACAGAGATCAAACAAATTCAGACCGATGCGGACCGGACCAAGGCTCTCGATGCGCCTGTGGTCAGGGCCAGCGATCAGGGGTTCCGTCTGCAATCCGGCGATGATGACTACCGGATAAGGTTTGGTGGCCTTGCCCAGGTGAACGGTCGTTTTTTCACCAGCGGCAATGACAAAGACCTCAGCAGCACTTTCTATGTGAACAAGGCCCGGCCGATAATCAGTGGAGCGATCGCCAAATATTGGGAATTTCAGATGATGCCCGACTTTGGACAGGGCAAGGTAGTTCTGCAGGATGGGTGGATCAACGCCGGCTATTTTACCCAGGGACAGTTCCAGCTCGGCAAGTATAAGGCGAACATGGATTTGGAGCGCCTCCAGTCCGACCCAGCCCTCGAAATGATCCAGCGCTCGCAAATCCAAAATCTGGTGCCCAATCGAGACATCGGGGCGCAGGTCCAGGGGCAGCTGTTGGATAAGCGGGTCGCATATACACTCGCACTTATGAATGGCGTCCCTAACAATACCGCATCTTTTGATACTGATAATAATGACGGCAAAGACTTCGTGGGGAGGCTGTTCCTGACACCTTTTAAGCCGACGGAAATGGACTGGCTTAATGGACTCGGCTTCGGCCTTGCCGGAACCTATGGCAACGAACGCGGTAATACAATCTCATCTTACAAGACCTGGGGTCAGAGCACGTGGTTTTCCTACAACAATGGTGTCACCGCGGCGGGAGAGCATGGGCGGCTGGGATTTCAAACCTATTACTACTTTCATCAGCTGGGGCTGATGGCCGAATATTCGGAGGATCAGCAGCGGCTCAATTTAAGCAGCAAGAATCTCAGCCGCAGTTTCACCAACACCGGCTATTTCGTGCAGGCATCGTACTATCTGACGGGCGAGAAGGCGTCGTTCGTACCGGTCTCTCCAATTCGGCCTTTCGAGCTAGGCGAAGAAGGTGGCCTTGGCGCCTGGGAACTGGCGGCTCGCATCAGCAATGTGGCCAACGATACGAGGCAATTCCAGCTCGGGTTTGCAAATCCCGGGGTTTCCGCGAAAACCGCGACCGAAATTGCGGTGGGCCTCAACTGGATTTTGAATAATAATGTAAAGTACATGGTCGACTATGCGCTCACGGATTTCTATCAGGGAGCCGGGACGGCTACCAATCCGACCAATCGACCGGCTGAAAGCACGATCGAGTCGCAACTGCAGTTTGCCTTTTAAGTCAGGCGTCAGACCTTCGCGAAAGGAACGTTGAAATGAAGCTTCAAAGAGTATCCTCAGGCGTGCGGTTTGGCGGACTGCTCATAGCACTGGCTACCTCATTAAGTGCATGCTCCGCAGTTCCATCCGGTGCCGCTTCCGCACCGATCGCCGTGCAAACCGAAGAGATTGAAAAGCTCAAGACTGCGGAATATCAGGACGATATTTCAGCTATGAAATTTGAAGACAGCAACCAAAAGCTTGGAAACTACTATGAAGCAAAAGCAGTTGAGGCGCATCGCCTGATCGACCAGATGGAAAAGGGACAGCCGGTCGATGCGGCCAAGATCGCCAAGGCGCTAAACACTGATGACGCCAATAACGACGACAATCGTCCTCCGGTCCCGCTCGACGACGAAAGCGGCAATGGTTACTAACCAATGCGCTTGGGTTTCTTCTGCGATGTTAGCCATCGTTCTACGTCACATAGTCGA
>JBKQKT010000667.1:0-5288 GCA_052147365.1 Candidatus Korobacteraceae bacterium
CGCAACCTGATCGAAGGCGTGCCCAAGACCATCACCATCGACGACGGCGAGATTCGCGAGTCGTTGACCGAATGCGTCTCGACCATCATGAACGCGATCCGCGTCGCGCTGGAGCGTACGCCGCCGGAGTTGTCAGCCGATATCAGTGATCGCGGCATCGTGCTGACCGGCGGAGGCGCGCTGGTGAAGAATCTCGACAAGCGGATTCGCGAGGAAACCGGGCTGCCGGTTTCCATTGCCGATGATCCGCTGTGCAGCGTGGTGCTGGGCACAGGAAAGATGTTGAGCGACTTCAAGCTGCTGCGCAAGATCTCAATTGATTAGTCCTCGCAGGCGGCAACAGTATGGACACATTCCTCGGCCGCTATAAGAACTTGATCGTACTGGCGGCCATTCTGTTCGCCCAGATCATTGGATTGGCGGTGCAGGTGCGCCGCCCGTCACAGGTGGGTGAAACCCGCCTCCTCCGCCTGTGGGCGATCTCTGCGGTAACACCCATCGAAGGCACCGTGGTGCACGCACAGAAATGGGTGCAAAATGCCTGGACGAACTATGTCTATTTGCGGGGTACTCGCCGGGAAAACCGGGAACTGCGCGCGCAAATCGAGCGCATGAAGATAGAGGACGCGCGGCTCAGTGAAGATGCCCGCATGGCGCGACGCGTACAGACGTTGCTGGAGTTCAAAGAGCAGTACGTTGAGAGCACAATCGCGGCGCAGGTGATCGGCACCAGCGGCAGCGAACAGTCGCGCGTGCTCTACATCGATAAGGGCTCGAAGGACGGGATCAAGACCGACATGGCGGTCATCACCCCGACCGGAATCGTGGGCAAGGTCGTGCAGGTGTTTCCTGCATCAGCGCAGGTGCTGCCCATCAATGATCAATTCAGCGGAGTAGGCGCGCTGTTGAAGGACACGCGTTTGCAGGGCATCCTTAAGGGCTCGCAAAACGGAGCGACGACGCTGCAATACGTCATGAGCGACGAGAAAGTGGAACCGGGCGAAGAGGTCCTCACCAGTGGCGGCGATCGCGTCTTTCCCAAAGGTCTCCCCGTTGGGAGAGTGGTTTCAGTGGAACCGGGCAAGGACCTGTTCCTCAACATTCGCGTCGTGCCGTCGGCGCGGCTTGACCAAGTTGAGGAAGTGTTGGTGGTAACCCGGATCACCGAGAAGATGCCCGACGCGAAGGACCTGGCGCCGATTCGTGCGGCCGATATTCTTGCCGAACGTTTGCCGACGGTTCCCGCCAAACCTGGAACCGACGCTGCCGGAAACCCGAAACCGGCCGCCGCCAACGCCGGCCCTGCCGCCGGAGCGGGGAATCCAGCGGCTGGGAATGTAGCTCATCCTTCTACGGGGACGGCTTCTGCCAAGCCTACAGCGGCGACCACAACAGCTCCCGGCGCCCAGCCCGGCAGGACTGCTACCGCGAGTCCGCCAAAGCCAAGGGTTGCCACTCGGGCCAGCACGCCACCAACGGCAAACGGCGTTGCTATAACACCCGGTCCCAGAAAAGTCGAACCCGCTCCCGAGCAAACGCCAGGTGCGAACTCAGACCAGCCGGCGAAGCCGCCGGCGACAGAGCGGCCAGCGAAACCTCCGGCGACAGAGCAACCGCAGCCATGAGCAGTCGGGTGATGCCGTATCGCGCTAGCCTGACCTCACGGGAGCAGGTCGCGGTTTACGACTTTAGTTGGCCGGCACTCATCTTCATTCCCCTGGTCGCACTCCTTATCCAGATCTTCATTCCGGTGAGGGTGCGTTATTTCCCGGTTATTGACCTGCCATTCATGGTGACCATCTTTTTCGCGGTGGCGCGCCGCAACCCGATTAGCGGCTGCCTCACCGGCTGCGTGATCGGCTTGATGCAAGACCTCTTTGCCGGCCCAAATCATCCGCTGGGCATGTACGGAATTGCGCTGACCATCGTTGGGTATCTGACGTCATCTCTGGGACTGAAGATCGACGTCGAGAACCCCGGATCGCGCTTCCTCATCACCTACATCTTCTTCGTCCTGCATCAGGGGATCTATTACGGCGTAGCGCATGGCCTGTTGCGGCAGTCGCAGCAGTGGAGCTGGAGCCACGTGGCGATCTCGGCCCTGGCCAACGCCGTGATTGGGTTGTTCGTGTTCGCATTTCTGGACCGGTTCAAAGAGAGGTAAGAGCCTGTTTATAGCTGGATGACACAATCTTTCCCTCTGCGCGGCGGTGCAGAATCAAGCTACAATGAGGCAAGCCAGCGAAAGTTGTAGCCCCTGATGTTCGGTCGCGACGAAAAAGTCTCCCAGCTCCGTCTCACCGCAGTGCAATACATCCTGCTGGCTATTTTCCTCATTCTCGCCTTTGGGCTGTGGCGCCTGCAGGTGGCGCGTAGCGACTACTACAGCGCTCTTGCCGAGCAAAACCGCATCAAGCAGGTCCCGATGCTGGCGCCGCGCGGCAAGATCCTCGACCGCGAGGGCCGCATCATCGTTGATAACTATCCGTCGTTCTCGGTCCTGCTGCTGCGCGATCAGAACCGCAACCTCGATGCCGATGCGGAGAAGATTGCGTTCGGCCTGCATCTTCCTCCGGACGAGTTGCGCGCACGCCTGAAGCGCATGGCGGCAGTGCCCGGCTATCAGCCGCTCTTCCTGAAAGACGACATCACGCCCGACGAGCTGGCGTTCATCGAATCGCACAGGGCAGACCTGCCCGAACTCGACATCATCACGGTCCATCGCCGTCTCTATCCCAAGAACGGTTTCATGGCCCACGTAATCGGGTATGTCGGTCAGGTGAGCGAGGACATGCTAACCCAGCCGCAGTGGGAACTGTATAACCCGGGCGATATCGTAGGCATGTCGGGAGTGGAGCAGTATTACAACGATATTTTGATGGGCAAGAACGGGTACCGCCGGGTGCTGGTGAACAGCCGTGGTAAGGAAGTGGATACGCTCAGTGATGTCCAAGCAGTTCCCGGCAAGCAGCTCAAGCTAACCATCGACCTCGATATGCAGATCGCTGCAGAGGAAGCTCTGGCTGGGCGGAACGGCGCCATCGTGGCGATGGATCCGCGCAATGGCGAAATTCTGGCGATGGTCAGCCGGCCGGTGTTTGATCCCAACGCATTCGCCGTTCGCATTACGCGTGCCGAGTGGAACCAGTTGATGACGGATCCCGGCAAGCCGCTGCTCAACAAGGCGATCCAGGCGCAGCTCGCTCCTGGCTCTGTCTTCAAGGTCATTATGGCGACGGCCGGACTGCAGGAGGGAATTGCGCAGAACCTGGTCATCAACTGCGGCGGCGGTAAGAGTTTCTACGGGCGGTTCTTCAAGTGCTGGATCACCTCCCAGCACACTACGCATGGCAGCGTCGGTATCACCAAAGCGATTTACCAGTCATGCGATTCGTACTTCTACACGCTGGCCGAGAAGCTGGGCATAAGCCGCATCGCAAAATACGCCACGATGCTTGGGTTGGGCCAAAAGACTGGCGTTGATCTCCCCCAGGAAGTTAGCGGAGTGATGCCCTCAGAGGAGTGGAAGATCAAGAACTTCAAGCAGAAGTGGTACGCGGGCGAGACAATTTCGGTGGGCATCGGCCAGGGCGCAGTGGCCACCACGCCGATTCAGCTCATGCGCGCCGTCGGCGCCGTCACCAGTGGTGGAGTGCTGGTGCGTCCGCATGTGGCGTTTCCCGATCAGTTCCCGCCGGGCTTCAGGCAGGTGGCGAATTACACCGACAAGCAGGACATCGGCCTGGACCAGGAGAATTGGATGACGATCACCGACGCGCTGGCGCAGGTGGTGTCGCCCGTAGGAACCGCGCCGAGCGCCGCTTTGAAGGGCATTGACTTCGCGGGCAAGACGGGAAGTTCGCAAACGATTTCCAACGACCTGAAGAAGCGGCTGGGCGCGGAGGGGAAGCACTTCAAGGACAACGGCTGGTTTGTCGGCGTCACGCCGCGCCGCAATCCCGAGATCGTGGTGGCGGTGCTGCTGGAAGAAGGTGAGCATGGCTATTTTGCCGCTCGCGCCGCGGCGCAGGTGATTAAGGCGTACGTCGAGAAGCAGCGCACGCGACAGACCCAAGTTGCCAAGGCAGGCGGACAGGAGGGCAAGCAGGCAGAGGTTGCTGCCGTGTGGCATGAGGGCGATGGCAAACAGCCTGACAAGATGCAGGCGGGTCGCTTCACGGTTACAGCCGATGGCAAGACCAAGCCAGTTGCGGCGGCGCCGGGAGTATCGCAGGCCGATCAGGCGAAAGCTCGGGGCGCTCTGGAATCAACCGAAGCCCACGACGAGATGGCCCATCCCGAAAACCAGATTCCAGCGCCCGAGCCGGCTAAGCCGCCAAGCGTGACGCCGGAGGACGAGCCGAACCAGAAGAAGCCGGCCGCGCCAGCCGCGGCCGTCGTTCCCGCGAGACAGCCATGAGCCGGTACATCTCATTTCGTGATTTCGACTGGGTGCTGCTGGTCTTGGTGCTCATGATCTGCGCGCTCGGCGTGCTGGAGATCTATAGCGCAACACTTAGCACCAAGTTTATGGGTGTGCACATCAAGCAGGTGTATTGGATCGTGGGCGGGGTGGCGCTCATGTTCATAGTGAGTGTGCTGAATTACCAGGCGCTGCTGGAGCGTGTGCCGCTGCTATATCTGATCTCTATTGCCTCGCTTGTAGCGGTGGCAGTCTTTGGTAAGAAATACCTTGGCGCCCGCCGTTGGGTTCAACTCGGCGCGTTCCACTTTCAGCCCTCCGAATGGGTGAAGCTCGTATTGATCCTGGCCATGGCCAAATACTTCGCCGATTCCAAGCCGGAATGCACGGCGCAGGACATCGTGAAGGCAGGGGCTTTGGTTGGAGTGCCCATGCTGATGGTGCTCGCGCAGCCGGACCTCGGCACCGCTCTTACCTACCTGCCCATCGCCATCATGGGGTTGTTTCTGGGCGGGATGAAGGCCAAACATGCCCTGGTCATAGTCCTTTTGGGAGCGCTGCTCGCGCCGGTGGGATGGCATGTCCTGAAGCCCTATCAGCGGGACCGGCTCACCAGCTTCATGCAACCGGAGGCCGATCCTCAGCGCCGCGGGTACCAGGTAATTCAATCCCTGGTGGCGGTGGGCTCCGGAGGCATTTTCGGCAAGGGTACCGCGCACGGGAGCCAGACGCAGGGACAGTTTCTGCCGGTGCCGCACACTGACTTCATCTTCGCCGCGTTTTCCGAGGAACACGGATTCATAGGCGCAATGGGGTTATTGCTGCTATACTTCATAGTACTGATGCGTCTGATCCAGAACGCTCA
>JBKQKT010000668.1:0-6540 GCA_052147365.1 Candidatus Korobacteraceae bacterium
CCGGGACGACCAGCGAGGTTCGGAAGATGGTGCAGGGGATGAAGGAGCCGGTGTAGAAGAAATTGTAACGGTGGTCCTGGATGAGGTCGGGGGCGCGGATGACCGTGCCGCGCGGGAGCACGCTCTGGTTGGGCACGCCCACGGAGATGATGTCGTATTTGCCGGATTCGACGGCCTGGGCGATTTCGTCGAAGTGGGAGAAGTCGTAGTCGTCGTCGTCGCAGAGGATCCAGGTGTAGGGGCTGGACGCGGTTTCGAGGGCGCGGAGGTAATTGCCGCTAATGCCGACGTTGAAGGGGTTGCGGCGGACGTGGAAATTGGGGAAATCCTGCGCGTGTTTGCGGCAGACCTCCGGGGTGGAGTCGGTGGAGCCGTTGTCGATCACCGTGAACTTGCACTTGGCGAGGGGGCTCGCGCGGAGTTTTTCCAGGGTCGCCTCCAGGTAGCCTGCCCGGTACTTGCAGGTTGCCTCCTGCTTGAAAGCAAGGCGGCGGCTGGGCATCGTTATTGCCGATGTCGAACGCTTCCGAAGGTATCTGACCGTAGGCGTTATCGTACGCTTGCGAGGGGCAGCCGTAGGACTGGCAACCCACACCGCCGTTCTGATCCCAGGCCACCGCCGCGTCCGCGTTGAATAGGTTTATCCAGTAAGTGCCAGCGGGCAATCCCGAGAGGAACATGCTAATAGAGACAATGTCAACGTCGTAGCCGTACTGATTGGTAAGAATGTAGTCGTCGCTCAAGTTGTACCCTAAGTAGGAAGCTGTGCCTGAGCCATAGACCGTCCCTCCGTTCGCGGCACTAGTGATGGACCACTGCACGGAACTCAGGACGTCGCCGGGCGATTTCCAGATGTAGAAGTTAACCCAGCCGATATAGCCGGGATAGTACATAACGAAGCTGTTGCTGACCACATTGCCACCGTAGATGGGCCAGGCAGTGTCGTTACCGTTGACGGGGCCGTTGTCGTAAAACGACTCGTCGCACTGCGGCGAAGACTGATCGCTGCACGACTGTCGACTCTTAGGCGGGCGCCGGCCCGCACTCGCCGCAATCCACGGTTTGTCCGGGGCCGGTCGCGTCGTGGGATGCAGCTTGGCAGCAAACTCCGGCAACGCCGCGGCCTCGCGCGCCGTGGGCGGAACCGCATTCTGTGCCCAGGCGGGCACGGCCGCCAACAGCACCAGCAGCGCCACCGCCGCCGTCAGTGCAATGATGCACAAAATGGAATTGCGAAACTGTGATGTGCCGCGCATGGCGTCGCCTCCTTGCCGGTGTGGGCGCAAGTTGCGATCAGAGGAACGGAGAGGCCGGGAGTCCTCATCCTAAAGCAGGCACAATTTTCTGCCTTGCGGCGACCATTAGTCAGTGACGCCTGCCACAGACGGGTGTAACGAGCCTCAGACATGGGTTTGCCAGTCTGGGCGATGTCGCGTGTCGATTGCCCGGTGCCCGGTGCATCAGCTTCGCGTTCTGGTTTTGGGCGCTAAGCTGGGCAGTCTCGCCGATTACCCCTGTCGTGCCCTGAGAAACCTCCGGCTGAGATCTGCATCCGTGTATTTCCCAATTCGGGAATCAGCAGAACCATTTTCATATATCACAGACATCCCGACTCCTCTGTGCTAGCGTCAGCTTGAGTCGAACCATACGGTCGGCACTCCAGGTTCTGTGGTGCGACGAGCGCGTGGTTTTTTGTTTATGTGGCGAAGAAGGACATGTTGACTTTGGTGTAGCGGGTGGAGCACCGCTTTAGCGGTGCATTTATGACTCACTTTTGTTGCCGGCTTTAGCCGCTGCGGTAAGAAAGCGAATTACCTCAGGCGCTAAAGCGCATGGCTAAACAAGGGTCTGTTCTGCACGCCTGAAAGGCGTGCTCCACCCAAGCACTTGGACTCCCGACTATCAAGGACCGTGGTTCGCCGGGGAGCGATTATGTTGGTCAGACTTTGTCAGCATCGGAAGAAAGATGGAGCGCTGTGCCGTGCTGTCGCCTTGCGCGGGCGCATCTACTGCCATTTTCATTCGGAATTCCATCGGCGCCAGCTCAGGCGGATGTGGCTTCTGCGAGGGAGGCTGCCATGAAGCCGGTCAAGCACTGCCGGCACGTCAAGGAAGACGGCATCGCCTGCGGCTCCCCGGCGCTGCGCGGCCAAAGCTACTGCCATTTCCATCTGCGCTACAAGGGATACCCGCTGCGCGCCTGGCCCAACAAAGGCCGCCTCGGCGGATGGCGCCTCACCCGCCGAACGGCCTTCAACCTGAAGGCCGCAGAAGCCAACCTGAAACGGGTGGAGAAGATGCTGGCGTCCGGAACCTGTTCTGACGCCCAGCGGGCTGGCCTGATCCGTTATGCCCTGCAAATGATGGTCTCTAATCTGCGCTATATGCAAGGCCAAGGGTGAGATCGCCGGGCCCATTTCCCGACGGCCAGGAGTTTTAAAGAGGAATAAACCCAATAGAAGGAGTATTTTGCGATAAGTCATTCGTTCTCAAGAGTTTGTACGGAAACCTCGGCTAAAATCCTCCTAAGCCACTGATTCTAAGGAGCTGAATGGAGAGGAGAGGAGGTAAGGGTCGTTCAGAATAACTGATGTTCATCGAGAGTAACCAGTCCGCGCAAACCAGATCCCTCCGCTCGGATTGCCACCCCGCCCGGCGCAACATCGGCGACTGTCGGGGGCCCCGGTCAGTCGTCGGTCGGGATGACAAGGGCATTCGCGAAAAGCGAACGGCGAATGGCGAAGAACGGCATCTCTCACTTGTCACCAAGCCGGTTGACCTACGTCACAGCTTTCCTGTTCGGACTGCGCTACAAAGGAAGCAGGAAACTGGGACCCTCTCGCAGGCACGCGGGCCGGCCAGGGAGTTCCCTGTAGCGTCCCCACACCGTGGGGAGAAGGGTCGCGCAAGATGGCTACCGCACAGCTCACACCCGTTGGAGTGGGCATCCACAACGTGCTCATCGCGACGGATTTTTCGCGTTGCTCCAATTTGGCCCTCAGCTTCGGATTGGAATTGGCCCACGGATACCAGGCGAATGCCTACGTCGCGTTCGTGCTGCCGACGGATCAGTTCATGGTCGCCGGTCCCGACGCCTACGAGGCTGCCAAAGATGTGGCACGCAGAGACCTGATGGAACTGAAGCAGGAGCTGCGGAAGAAGCACTCGTACATCGAAGGCGAAGACTACCATCTGTTCCTGCTGGAAGGCGAGGTTGCGGAGTCGATCCTTGACTTCGCCCGGCAGAAGGAAATTGACGTGATCGTCGTCGGTACCCATGGCCGCGGTGGCCTGGGCCGCGCACTGATGGGCTCGGTGGCGGAGCGAGTCTTCCGGCAATCGCCTGTGCCTGTGCTGACGCTTGGGCCTCACCTGCAGCGCATCGCGCGCGCCGGAGCGCCGAAGAACATACTCGTGCCGGTGGATTTCTCGCCTGCCTCGAAGCGGGCGGCGCAGTATGCGGTCGCGATGGCCACGGAGCATCACGCAGCGCTGACCATGCTGCATGTCATCGAGCGCTGGCCAACGCAGACGCAAGCTGACCGGACGCGGGTGACGCAGGCGCTCAGAGAGAGAGTCGAGAGCCTGGTTGGCGAAGAGGCTAAAGGTCTGCGATACAGCATCCGTATCGAAG
This sequence comes from Candidatus Korobacteraceae bacterium, assembly GCA_052147365.1. GTDB lineage: Bacteria > Acidobacteriota > Terriglobia > Terriglobales > Acidobacteriaceae > Bog-257. The sequence goes on from JBKQKT010000668.1 coordinate 3,635, forward strand.
TGGGGCGCGTGGTAGAAACCGTTCTTTATACCGCTAACGGGATCGAAGCTGATCTGGTGGTGATGGGGGTTCGTCCGCGCACCGGGCTGCTCAACCGGCTGATGTGGCCCCATGCTTATGAAGTTGTGCGCGAGGCCGCATGTCCCGTGCTCACTGTCCGAGGCGAGATTGAGAAAAGCTGATCAGCGGCTTTTGGCTTTGGCGATCAGCAGCGTTAGATCATCGGCCTGCTCGCCGGGGGCGTAGCGATTCACGGCTGCGATCACGGCTTCCAGCAACGCGCTGGCCGGCAATTGCATATTCGACCGTAGAGTAGCTATCAGGCCTGCCTCCCCGAATTCTTCTCCTTCGGGATTGGCTGCTTCCAACACGCCGTCGGTGCAGATCGCCAGCGTGTCTCCCGGATGCAGGCAGATCTCGGCGATATCGCAATCCCAGATTTCGAACAGTCCCAGAACGGTTGCCGTGCTGGTCAGTAGCTCAACGCGATCGATGCGCAGAAGGACCGGTGGATTGTGTCCGCAGTTAGCGTAATTCAGGGTGCGGGTTGCGTCGTCGTACACGCCGAGAAACAACGTGGCGTATTTGTTGGGCTCGGTCGCTTCGTAGAACAGTCGGTTCACCGACTGCAATGTGCTGCGCAAGTCTTTGGCGACCAGCGCTGATTGGCTGCGCAAGTGTGCCTGCAGGTTGGCCATTAGCAGCGCCGCCGATATGCCTTTCCCGGCGACATCGGCAAGAACGAAGCCCACGCGACCCTCGCCGAGATCGAGGAAGTCATAGTAGTCGCCGCCCACGGCGCGCGCCTGAATGCATGCGCCGGCGTAGTCGAGGGTTTTCAGAGGCGGAGCCTTCTGGGGCAGTAGCTTGCTCTGCACCTGGCGGGCGATGTCCATCTCCTGCGCCACGCGGCGCTCGGCTTCGAGCGTCTCTGCCATTTTCTCGGCCATGCCGATGTTCTCCAGCGCGGTGCCCGCCTGGTTGGCCACGAGGTCGAGCAGGCGCTTGTCTTCACCGGAGTATGTTTCTTCGGAGAGCCGCGGGCCGAGTACCACCACCCCCAGCAGTTCGCCGTCGCGGCCAAGACTTGGGACGAGGCACTCCGGTTGCAGCGGCTCCAAAATCGACAGCGCAGGACCGCCGCCGGACAACGCCAGAACGTCCCAGGAATGGGCGCGCTCCTGTAGTTCTCGCAGAATGGGGAGATCAGGCGGCAGGCCACGAAGTTCAGCGGGAAAATTGGCCGAAGTCACGAGATGACCGCTGGCATCACGAGCGTAGATCACAATCGTCGAGGGATGCAGCGCTTCATTGATCTCATGGCGCAACAATTGCGTAAGATCATCGCGGCTGGCGGCGGTCCGTGTCTTGCCTGCAAGGTCGATCAGAATTTGCCGTGTGTCATAGGCGCTGCGAAAGAAGGCGCGATCAAGTCGCCGCGTCACCCGGCTTTGCACCTGAGTCCCTACCAAAACGAGGACGACGCCCAGTCCCGCGCCCATGGGAACTCCAACACGTTCATGTCGCGGAAAGTACAGGCCCAGCGCGTAAGCGAACATCAGGGTTACGGCAACTCCGAGGATGAGTATCAGCAGTACAAATCCGCGCTGCACCAGAAAATAACGGGCGCTGCGCTTGATGAGAAGAGGGATTTCAAGTACCCGGTGCTTTACCACGGCATAGGCAAACGATACCGGAATCAGAAACAACGCAATAACCGGCAGCACCACAACCCAGAAGGGGTACGAGTAGAAGTCCTTGTGGTGGACCAGAGCAATTCCGGTGACGATTCCCATCGGACTGTAGCCGGCTACTGTCCCCCAGACCATGACTCGCGTCTTGCGGCGGTCGTTCGGGGTGGGTGCCTTGAAGCTGTTCCACACCAACGACGCCAATCCCAGTCCTATGCCGGCATATGCATACACCGAATACAGTTCGAGCGTACGCCGGTCTCCGATCCAATTCGCTACTCGAATGGCAGTCAGAAAGCTGCCTGTAACCAGCGCTATGGCTGCTAAGGGTAGCGAAATCGCCATTGCAGTCAAGAGGAATACCCACTTCAGCCAGGGTAGCTTCCGATCGATAGGGGAGGGCGAAGGAAAGGTGGCAAAGAAGACGTAGAAAACGGCAGGCAGCAGCACGTAGATCGCAAACATGTAGCTGAGCATGAATCGCCGTAGCGGCGGGGAAAAAACGCCCTCGAGAAAAACCACTGGTGCTGCAGTGATGAAGCCGGCAAACATAAGGGCGAGCAGCCAGGCATTGCGGTCCTCGAGGCGTAGAAACAGAACCAGCAATCCCACCACGAGAAAAGGCAGCGGGTAACAATCCAGCAACCGGATGGCAATCGATTGGACAAGTGTCAGAGGATTCCGCGGCGGCGCGGCCTCCAGCGTCGCCTTTGTTGTGATTGCAGCTTTCACTCCAGGCCTCTCGATAACGATGGTCACCACATCGCCCGGCTTACCGCGGGCAAGGGCCGGCGCGGAGGACAGAACGTGCTGCGGGTGGCCGTTGACGGTCACTATCCGGTCTTCCGCGCGCAAACCGGCGCGCTCCGCAGGACTCCCCGGCAACACGCGGTCGATGGTTACATACGGCGTGAGTTCCGACTTCCACTCGACCCCAATGCGTGTGGGAGGGGACCATCCCGCGTAATAGAGCCAGACTCCCGTATAGCAGACCAAGGTCGCAGCGAAAACAATAGCCAGCGTCAGTAGCAACGGCCGCGGAATGGAAGTCATGCTGCGCATGCTCTTGGAACATATACCATGCGGGAAAGAAAATGCAGGAAGCACTCCTGCAAGCTAACCCGAACAGTCCCCTTTGTTAATTTGAGATAGACGAACAAATTCCCTCTCGCCTTTTTCTTACTTACCTCCTACCAAAGACTAATACTCTTCAAG
>JBKQKT010000669.1:0-4423 GCA_052147365.1 Candidatus Korobacteraceae bacterium
GATGGCCATTTCGCTCCTAGGGGTGAGCTTCGTGACCATTTTCTCCGGTCTTTCTGCGGCGCTGCGCGCCACGAGCCGCCTGGACGCCTTTGATCGAAGCAATGAGTTCGCCACTCAGAAACTCAACGAACTCTTCTTGGATCCCACCTTCGGGCCAGACCAAGTGCGCTCCGGAACTTCCCCGTCCGGCATCGATTGGGAAGCGAGAACCGAATTGCTTGACCAGCGGCCGCTGCCCGTGGCTCAGAAGTCGGCGCAACTGGTTCGGGTCAACCTCGTGGTTTCCTGGCGCACGCGTTCGGGCCGGCAGAACTTGAGCCTGGAGTCGCTGAAGTTGTTTATTCCGCCCGCTCCGCCCAGCCCGTAAGAGCAGGAGTCAGGAGTAAGGAGTAAGGAGTAAGGAGTAAGGAGTAAGAACCACGCACCCAGGAGAGAGAGCCGGAGTCGCGAATGCGGGATTCGGGGATAAACACTGAGGAGCTGCGCAACGTAGGGGAGCGTGTTTCCCTGAAGCCCGAATCGCGTATCCTGAATTCCGCTTTTCCTAAAGCCCGAATCCTGAATCCTGAATCGTGTTTTCCCGGGTTCACCTTGTTCGAAGTACTGCTCAGCCTAACGCTGATCGGATTCTTAATGTTGGCTTTGCTTGTCGGGATGAGGGTAGCAAACCGGGCTTGGCGAACTGGAGAGGCGCGATTGCGCCAGGTGCACGCCGCTGCTGAGCAGAGTAATTTTGTCGTGACGCAAGTCTCGTCGCTGGTACCCTATCGGATCACGTCGAACGACCCGAGCCTGCCTGGAGCGCTTACGGTCCTGGAGGCTACCGCCAACTGCCTGCGCTTCATCAGCTCATACAGCAGCGTTTATCGCAGCCGCACGGGATTGGTGCTGGTCGAATACGGGATTGTTGAGCCGTCGCGCGGAGAAGTCGAGGTCGTGCTGCGCGAAACTCCTGTGGCGGACAACGTGAGCCTGTATCACAAACTCATCCTCAGCGTTACCCACGATCCTGATACGGGGCTGGCCGTGATCAACTATCAGCCCTTTGCGGACCGGGTGAGCGACCTGCGGTTGATGATGGGTCTAAGCGCCGCAGCATTCTCATATTTGGATTTGCACCCCCAGCAAAGTCCCGTGCCGGTCTGGCGGCAGGATTGGCGGAGCACTGTGGCAGCGCCTTATCCGGACGCGATTCGGCTTCAGTGGGAGCGTGGACGAGAGTCGGGAGAAGAGGTCATGCCAGTGCGGGCGGAGTTGATGCCGCTGGCGCAGTAAGCAGGAGTCAGGAGTCAGAACCACACACCGAGGAGAGAGGCGGAGTCGCGAATGAGGGATTCGAGAATAAACACACCGGAAGGGCACAACGCAGGCGAGCGTGTTTCCCTGAATCCTGAATCCCGAATCCTCGCTCCTGCCTCGGGCATAGCCTTGCTGGCGGTGATGTCGGCGGTCAGCGTCATGCTCTTGGTGGCGTTAGCGTTCTCAGGTTCCGTCCAGATCGAGACTCGATCGACCATTTATCGCAAGCAGGCCACGCAGGCTTACGCCATGGCGGTGGGGGGAGTACAGGCCGCCATTCTGGAGATCGCCTATCCACCCGCCCAGGATCAGAGTGAGAAGCCGCGCCTTTGGAGCAAAGGGCAACGCACGATGCGGGTGCCTTACGCGCAGGGAGTGGCGCTGGTGGAAATCGTGAACGAGACGGGCAAGGTCGACCTGAACATGGCGGGGCGAGAACAACTGGCGCGTTTGTTTGAAGCTCGCGGGGTGGGAAAGGAGCAGGCCGTCCCACTGGCCTTAGCCATCGATCATTGGCGGAAGCCGCCCGGCACCGAGGGAGAAGGTTTCAAAGCCTTAGACGACTATTATCGTGAGGCCGGATATCAGCCCGCTCATAATCGCTTCGCTTCCGTGGAGGAAATGCTGCTTGTTCACGGCATGAACCGGGACATCTTTTACGGCACGGCTGAATTCGGCCGCGATGGAATTCAGACCCTTTACGGTGTTGGCCAGGACTTGACCGTAAATTCGCAATTTAGCCAGTTGAACGTGAATTACGCCTCCCGAGCGGCACTGTTGAGCGTGCAGGGTATGACGGAGGAATTGGCCGAGAGCATTATTCAGGAGCGAGGCAAGGGCCCCTTCGAGTCCTTGGACGACTTAACGAAACGTCTGGGGACATCCGTCCCGGACGAGTCACAGTCGTACCTGGGCGTGACGGACGACGGCAGGACGTACACCATCCTCTCGGTGGGGATGATCAATGGCTCACCGCTGCGACGGGCCGTTAAGGCCGTTGTCAGCGTTCAGCCGCAGGGCTTGGCCTTGCACCGCATCATTGCGTGGTACGACGACGTGTCGGAATGAGCGGAGAAGTCAGGAGACAGGAGTCAGGAGTCAGAATGAGGCCGAAATCGAAATTCGACACTCGAAATTTGAGAATCGAACCGGCCCCTTCCGGCATTCTCGCGTACGCGGGAGTCCGCGTTCCTATCCCAACCAGCATGTCGAGGGAAACGTCTGCATGCGATCGGGCGCGGAGTCCGAGCTTTGGATTTCGGCTTCATTCTGACTCCTGACTTCTGACTGCTGACTTCTGCGGGAATACTTCTTATGTTTACCAAACTTGTTTTGGGCATTGATTGTAACGGCGGGGGGTATCACCTTACTGCTCTCGGGCGGCGATTTCACCGCTACATACTGGTTGGCGAATTGCAACTTCCGGAGCCGCTGGACGAGGACGCGCCTGCAAAGGTGGCTGGCTTTCTTGACCGCCATCACCTCCGCGATGCCCGCGTGATTGCTTCTTTGCCGCGGGAAGCGGTCCTGGTTCGATTTCTGCGCCTCCCGCAGGAAACTGAGCCACAGTTGGCCAAAGTCGTCGACTACCAGTTAAGTTCCCTCCACCCCTATAAGGACGGTCAAGTCTATTGGGACTGTACGGTCTTGGAACGCGATCCGAAGACGAAGCAGATCGATGTCGTGGTGGTACTGGTGGAGAAGTCGCGCGTGAGTGAATTCAAGCGGGCGCTTCAAGAGCTGGGCCTGCGGCCGAGCGCGGTGACGTTAGGGGCCGCAGTGATGGCTGCATTGCTGAAGCCCCAGTTGCCGCCTATGGCTTTGATCGCCTGTGGACGAGGCACAGGAGTGGAGTTGCTATCCTTCCACGGGGGGAACCTGTGCGCTACACAAGAGATTCCGTTTGAACCGGGCGCGAGCCTTCCCGAGCGGTTCGAACGGGAGCGGCATCGCGTCCTCGCGGCTCTCCCCTCGTCTGATCCCGCCGCCATTCCGTGGTTCGTCTGCGGGCCGATGCCACCCGCGTTTCACGCGTTAATCGAGGGTGCGTCACCCTTACCGCCGCCAAAGTTGAATCTGAGTAACAGATCTCTGGGGCGCGGCTTCGACTGGGTCGCCTTGGCCGCAGCCTATGCGGGTCAGATGCGCCGGGGGGCCGGCCCGGTCATCAATCTGCTGCCTCCGGTCGAGCGGTGGCAGCCGCAAGCCGCAGCGCGTGTTCCCATCTACGCTCTAAGCGCCACCGCGTCGCTTCTGGCTCTCGCCTTGGCATCTCACTCTTGGCTCGAAAGGGCGCTATACAGCCGCGCCTTGGATCGCGAGATTCATCGCCTCAATGTCCACGCTCAACAAATTCGGGGCCAGAACCAGGAGACCAGCAGCCTGGAGGCGCGAGCGGCAGTCCTCGAGAATATCAGGTCGGGTAACTTGCAGAAACTTCACATGCTCCAGCAACTGACGAAGTTGCTGCCCGATGGCACTTGGCTCCAGGAATTGAACATTAGTGAAGACACGGTGGATATCAACGGTTATTCAAGTCACGCGGCGAACTTGGTCCAGCCTCTGGAGAATTCGCCGTACTTTACTGAGCCCGAATTCACCGCCCCTCTTACTCGCGATAACCAGAATAGAGAGATCTTTCGAATTCGCATGAGGTTGAAGCAAGCCCATCATTGACGATTTGCGATTGGCGATTGGCGATGGAGGGTTTGCTTCAATCGCCAATCACCAACCGCAGATCACCAATGGTTCCAGTGACTTCTATGTTTGAAATGTTCAAAAAGCTCAGTCGTCGAGATCAAATTGCCCTCGGGATCGGCGTGGGTGGCGTGTCTCTGTTCCTGCTCTTGAATTTCGCCGTCCTACCTCTTTTCGAGCAACTGGGCGCCGGCACGGGATCAGCGCAGCAGAAAGAGATCGAGTTGCGCAGGGACAAGCGACTGTTAGCCGAAGAGGGGGTCGACAAAACTTCCCTCGCGGCCGCTAGGGAACACTTGAAGTCGCTTGAGGGCGGTCTCCTGGAAGGCTCGACTCCTTCCTTGGCTAGTGCCGAGTGGCAGCAGTTGGTGGGGCAGTTGGCGGAGAGCAAGGGCATCGAACTCGGCAGCAGCGAGTTGCTTCGCAC
>JBKQKT010000670.1:0-3482 GCA_052147365.1 Candidatus Korobacteraceae bacterium
ATGTGCAACAAGTAAGGGGTAGGATGGGTCTTTCCCGCCTGCCTGGCAGATTCCATGAGAAAGCCTGGTTTAGGTCTAAACTGAAGGCCCAATTGAGTTCCCGACTCTTCGGGAGCCAAGCCTCCGATGAAGTTCTCGTAAGTGGTATTGGGATGAAACTGGATAGACCTCCCCGATCCAGCATAGTCGTCTGATAAGAGGGCTAGGGCCATCATTGTCTTGCCAGTCCCAGGCGGCCCCTGAAGAATGACAAAGCGCCTGGAATCCAATAGCTTTCGCACTTCCTGTCGCGTTACAACCGGCATCAAATAACCGAACCACTTGGCTCGAATCTGCTCGCTGTCTTGTCGCCAATTTGCATTGACCAGAAACCCTCGCTCTTTAAAGGTTAAGTCCAAGAGCGCAGTGAGTGCCTGCCGGGTAACCTCTGCGTCTGAGTTTGGCTTGAAGATCGCGTACATTACCTTGCCGTATCGGTCGAAAACGGTCTTATAATCACTCCATTGTGACTGTAGTTCTTCTGGAATATTGACATCTAACCGAGTTGGATCTTGCTTGGCCCACGCAATTTGCTGACCTTTTCCGAACTCCTTGTTTAACCAGGCGCATATAGCTTGCGCTTTCCGGGCATGCCCGGCGCGGCCTAGGATCGCTTCGTCAGGGGCGAGCCCCTGCGTGCCAACACCGAGCCCGACAAGACATGGCGACTCCGGGACAGGAAAAATCACAAATGAGAAACCACCATAAGCGCCCTTGGTCGGATTTGAAGGGTGAATATAGGCTGCAAAGGGAACTCCAGAATCCTGGCTCATCTCGGGAGCACGAAGGGTGACGGACTTCTCAGCGGCCTTCGGGTATCGCCCCTCAGGGCTGCCGAAGAGTGCCCTAAACGCTTCATCGTTTCGCTTGCTCCACTCGTCCTGTTGGAGTGAGTGAATAAGCTGCACCAATGGGTCGAGGCTCATAGATTTTGCGCTCCCAGGGTAAATGCTGGAGCGCGAGTAAACAACAACCAAGATCGTTGGGGTACCCCACGCTCTCGGCTTCTCTCGGGGCAGGCTCTCGACTCCGCTCGCCGGTCTCACCCCGCTCGGAATGACAATCCAAATTAATTACGCTTATGAATAATCCGGGCTCTCCGCGCGATCACCGTAATCCCTTATCATGCGCCTATGGCGAAGGTGGCTGACGTCCTCGTCGTTGGTCTGGGAGCGATGGGCAGCGCGGCGTTGTATCAAGCGGCCAAGCTCGGCGCGCGCGCCATCGGCATTGACCGCTTCACACCGCCGCACGACCGGGGCTCGTCGCATGGTGACACCCGCATCACTCGCGAGGCCATCGGCGAAGGCCGCAAGTTCGTGCCCCTGGCGCAGCGCTCCAACCAAATTTGGGAGGAGCTGGAGACAGCTACCGGCCGCAGCCTGCTGACTCGGAATGGCGCGCTGATTCTGGCTTCGCAAAGCGTCTCCGGCAATCATCACGGATCGAGTTCCTTCGTCCAGGACACCATCGGCGCGGCGAAGGAGTTTGGCATTGCGCACACGGTCCTGGACGCCGGGGAGATCCGACGCCGTTATCCGCAGTTCAAGCTGAGCGGCGATGAGCTTGGCTACTTTGAACCGGGAGCCGGATTCCTTCGTCCTGAAGCTTGCATTGAGACGCAGCTCGCACTGGCAAGGCAGATGGGCGCGAGTATCTTCAAGTCGGAGACGGTGCTCGACATCAGGGAAGAAAAGCGGGGCGCGGTCGAGGTCAGAACCGAACGGGCAACGTACTCGGCGGCGCGCGCTATCGTCACCGCTGGACCTTGGCTACAGAAGCTGCTGGGCGCGCCGTACGAGCGCTATTTCAGGATCTATCGGCAGGTGATGTGCTGGTTCGCGCTGGTGAAGAATGCGGAGCAGTACAATGCCGCACGATTTCCGGTGTTCATCTGGATTGTGGGCAACCGGCCGCGCGACATGCTCTACGGCTTCCCTGCGGTTGACGGACCGGAAGGCGGAGTGAAGATTGCCACTGAGCAGTATGAGGCGACCGTCGATCCCGATGCGGTGACTAGGACGGTCAGCGATTCGGAAACCGCTGCCATGTATGACGAATACATAGCGCCGCGCTTTCCGGATGTCTCGGGTAAATGCCTGCGCGCAGCGACGTGCCTTTACACGGTCACTCCGGATGCGAAGTTCATCGTCGATGTTTTTCCCGGGTGCAAGAACGTCATGTTCGCTTCCGCCTGCTCCGGTCACGGATTCAAGCATTCGGCGGCGGTTGGGGAGGCACTGGCGGCGTGGGCGTTGGGGCGGCAACCGCGTGTCGATTTGTCAGCCTTCAGGTTGGATCGGTTCGCGAGGTGATGCCGAGGCGTCTATCGCGGGCTGAAGCCCGCTCGAAATAATAAAAATAAATCACCTGTCCGGCACGACTGAACAGGCTGCTGAAAGAGTCGGAACAGCAGATCCCTCGCCGACTAAAGTCGGCTCGGGATGACAATAATAAATGGCTCAGACGCGGGCCTGAAGGCCCGCTCTACCCTAGTAGCGCCTGCCATCGAGTTTTCAGCAGTTTTCTAGGGCTGGGTCTTGGCGTGGGTCTGAAGATGCGGTGTCAATCTCCGGATAACGAATTCCTGGAAGACACCGGCGACGGCGCTCTCACCCAGCTTGATCAAGCCGTTTTGCCATATCACTCCATGGCGGTCGCCCGGGGGATAGTAGGTATACGAGATGGCGCCGGTGGCGAAGGCCCCGATAACCTCGGAGTAATTGAACTGCCATTTCTTATTGTCGCCCTTGCAGATCACAGCATTGGCGAGCGCGTACCCAATCCGCGATTTAACACTACCGGTTCCCTTATAGAAATAGCGGGGGTCTTGTTTGAAGAGCGTTGGCAGTATAGCACTCCCGATGAACGTACTGGCAACGACGTTACCGTACGCTGCACCGTAGCGCCTTCCATACCCTGCTGCGCCTTGCCCGTATGCTCCGAATTCATCCGCCGCCTGCTGAAGCCCTGCGAGGAAGCCGACGGCCACAAAGGTGAACGGGTCGATTACGGACCTAAAGGCGAGCTGGAACTTCAGCTTGGGTGTCAGAGGAGCCGGGTCGGGGACATAGGTGACATAGAAATTTGGAATGAAGCCGAAGACACGCTGCTTGTACTGCTCTTTGACCTCCTCCTGCGCCACTTCTTCGGCCGTCATTTCGACGCGCACTTCCGTCACCGCGGCTTCAATACTCAGCATGGTCTCCGGGACAATGAACGCTTCTCCCGGATGCAAGGTGCCATCGAATTCGTGAGTCGCAAAACCTGGGGCCGAAATGGTGAGGTGAAATGGCCCGGGAGGGACATTGGTAAAGGAGAATTGCCCATTGTCGCCGGACGGCACTTCCTTTGGGGGTTGATCTCCGTACTTGAGTTGCACGGTAGCGCCGGCGGCGGCTTCCCCGGTTTGAACAACCACCGTCCCGCTGATGTTCCCGGGC
>JBKQKT010000671.1:0-2886 GCA_052147365.1 Candidatus Korobacteraceae bacterium
CCCTCCGTGGAAGGCGTAATCGGATAGAAGACGCCGGCGTCGGCGATCCGCGTCTCGGTGTGGTACGAGACAAGCTGGTTTCCATTCGCAGTAACCCGAATTCCGGGAAAACGAGCAGCAGCAGCCATGAATTCCTCTCTGTGAGTCCAGTTCTTTCAAGTCAATGTCATAGATGCGCGGCAGGAGGCCGGCTCGACAGACGAGCTACGGGCTGGGTGATCTCCAATAGGCCGCGCAACGGTCTCGCAATCCGCTGGGGAAAGCAGCCTAGTCTCTAGTATGCACTCAGAGCAGGGGGACAGTGTACCAGTATGTGGTATTGAGCCTTCCCTCTCCGATGAATAGGTTGTTTCAACTCCTTGAACCCAAAACAGGCAGATCAGAAGGCTTACACTTCTGATGCCGGTTGCGTATTGGATGCGCGGCTCTCTCACGCGATTCCTGCGCCGTACCGCTGGTTGAAGGCGATTTCGCCAGAATTCAAGCCCTGGCGGAGATATTCATCGAGTCATGCCTTATCCATGTTCATTCTCACATTCCAACAGGGCTCCAATGTCTTACCATAACGAGGAGGATTTCTCCGCGATGAATTCTGTTTTGAAGTTGCGTTACGTTCGTTTTTCCTGCCTGTCCGCCTTTGCCGGCGCCGTGCTGTTTGCTGGGCCGAGCTGCATTGGGGCTGGGGCGCAAAGCGCCTCCGATGCCGCCAGGATTGCCGCCAGCCTGCCGACCGACACTCATGCAATCATCGACCGGCTTTCCAGCCTGCGAGAGCTACCTGACGGGGCCTGGAAGCTCCATGCCGGCGACCTGGCACATGGCGAGGCCGTGAACCTGGACGAGAGCGACTGGCAGCCCATCGCCAATGGCTCAAAGGCTCCGAAAGAGGCGGTCTGGTTTCGGCAGACATTTGAAGTCCCGGCGACGCTGCACGGCTATGACCTGACCGGCGCGCGCATCTGGTTCGAGTTCCACGCCTATGCCAACGGGCCTATGCCGGAGATTCTCTACTTCAATGGTCGGAGGGTGGCCATGGGCGACGACCTGGAGCCGGTGGTTCTGTTTGACAACGCCAAGCCCGGCGACAAGGTGACGGTGGCCGTGAAGCTGCTGCATACGGTGGACTTGAAGAACTTTCAGGGCGCGACGCTGAAGATCGACTTCCCCGAGAGCCGACCCAATCCCGAAGACCTGCGCGAAGAATTCCTGTCGGCGGCGCTGCTGGTTCCCGCGCTTGCGCCGAACGACTCAGACAAGATGGCCACGCTCAGTGATTCGATACGCGCGGTGGACCTGACGGCGCTGGATGCGCACGACCAAATGAAGTTCGACGCCAGCCTTTTAGCGGCACACAAAAAGCTCGAACTTCTGAAACCACTGCTGCAGCAGGCAACACTGCATCTGACGGGCAACTCGCACATCGACGCCGCCTGGCTGTGGCCGTGGACTGAGACGGTGGACGTGGTGAAGCGGACGTTTGGCACCGCTCTGCAACTGATGTACGAGTATCCCGATTACACATACACGCAGTCGGCCGCGGCTTATAACGAGTGGTTGGCCGACAAGTATCCTGACATGAACGCCGAGATTGCCCGGCGCATCAAGGAAGGCCGCTGGGAGATTGTGGGTGGCATGTGGGTTGAGCCGGATTTGAATATGCCGGACGGCGAATCGCTGGTGCGCCAGTTGCTTGTGGGCAAGCGCTGGTTCAAGGAGGCGTACGGCGTGGACACGCGGATCGGCTGGAATCCCGACAGCTTTGGTTACACGTGGCAGTTGCCACAGATCTACAAGAAGAGCGGGATTGATTATTTTGTGACGCAGAAGATGGCCTGGAACGACACCAATCAGATGCCGTTCAAATTTTTCTGGTGGGAATCGCCGGATGGGTCGAAGGTGCTGGCGTACTTTCCGCACGACTACGCGAATGACAATTTGAACCTGGTGCGGCTGGCGCGCGACTTTACCATTGCGCAGAAGCAGGCGACGGGGCTGCCGGGGATCATGGATCTTTACGGCATCGGCGACCACGGCGGCGGACCGACGCGGGCGATTCTGGACGAGGGATTTCATTGGGCCGCGCCGGGCCACGTAACGCCGAAGATTGAGTTTGGCACGGCGCAGAGCTACTTTTCCGCGCTGGAAAAGCAGATTGCGCCGGAGAGCCCGGAGTGGGATTACCGGTCAATTGCGAAAGGCTACACGGCGCCGCCAGCGGTTGCAGGCAAGGTGAACATTCCCACCTGGAAGAGCGAGTTGTACTTTGAGTACCACCGCGGCGTGATGACCACGCAGGCCAATCACAAGCGGAATATGCGCGAGAGCGAGGAGCAAGTGCTCAACGCGGAGAAGTGGGCTTCGTTGGCCTGGCTTGATGGCCGCGCGTATCCTGCGACGGAGTTGACTGAGGATTGGAAGAAGGTGCTGTTCAACCAATTCCATGATTTGGCGGCAGGCTCCGGCATCGGCGTTATCTATAAGGACGCGCAGAAGGATTATGACGTCGTGCGCTGGTCTACGAATGAGATTGGGGCCGGAGCGCTGGAGACAGTGGCGGAGAGAATCGGCACGCTGAGCGGCGAAGAACGCCTTGACAAAAAGGCCAATAATGAGGATTCCATTCCGGTCGTGATCTTCAATCCGCTGGGATGGGAGCGAATTGGGGACGTAACCGTCAAGTTACAACTCCTGGTGCGAGAGGGAAGAGCCTATAACTGGTTCCGGTCCTTTGCGGACAGCAACATCCACTACCCGGACGTAATCGCGCGGGACGCCAAGACGGGTGAAGTTACGCTGAACCTTTCTGGAGCTCGTGTTCCAGCGTTTGGTTACCAGGTGGTGTGGGTGAATTCCGGGAATATTGTGGTGGCAGATTACAAGGGCAAG
>JBKQKT010000672.1:0-5574 GCA_052147365.1 Candidatus Korobacteraceae bacterium
GGAATCTGGGTCTTGACCAGAATTGCAGTGGGGAAAAAGTACCAGCGTCCCCCGTCATAGACCTGCCCCATCAGATACGAAGCCCGCCGGCCGTAGCTGCCTTGGAACTTGGCGTCCTTAAAGCCGCGGAAGAATTCGTCAGCCGGCGTATAAGGGAAAAGAAGAATCTTCTTTTCCCAGGAGGGCGAGGCGGCAAGCTTTCCCGCCTCATCCGCCGACATCCGGCTCTGCACAACGATAGGCCCATGCGAGAAACGGTAGCCTGCCCAGACCGTAAACCCAAAGACAACCAGGACTAGGAGTACGGCTCTCCAAGCGACAGGAAACTTCTTATTAGCTATCCAGTAATAGAGAAACAACATGCCGCCGGAGCACGCCAGAAACGGGATTGCGGTGAACTTGGTCAGGCTGGCAAGCGCAATCGCCAGGCCCGCGACCGCGGCGTTGGACCATTTGGCATTTTCCAGCAGCGCCCTTATGGCGAGCAGCGCCCACAGGAACATTGCCATCAGAGGCGCGTCCGTGGCCGCCACTGCGGAATGCCCCAGCACAACCGGACAGAACGCCACTAACAAGACCGCGATCGCGGCATGCCAGCGACTGAAGGCGCTCGCCATAAAGCGCCACACCAGAAAGTAGGTCAGCCAGAAAAAGGGCAAGATGCCCAATCGCGCCAGCGTCAGAGTTTTCCTGTATTCGCCATTGTGTTCAAGGATGGCATTCCCTTCCAGCCATAAGTTGCGAAAGCCCTGGCCGCGCGCGCCAGCGAGATAAGGAAAAATCGCCGCGGCGACGCGGGCCAGCGGAGGGTGCAGTGGCTCAAGTCCGTAAGTGTGGTGGTCTAGCCACTCCATCCCGCACGCCAGGTGCGCCCCCTCATCGTAAAACTGGTCGAACACCGAATAGGTCTGGATTATCAGAGTCGTGGCAACGACCACAGCAAACAACGCGACCACGTGAGGCAGGGAGCGCAGGAAACGCAGTCCCTGTCTGGAGGGCTGCAAATCCTCGGCTTCCACAGCAATCCCTGGCGAAGACCTCGACTCTTCCTGAGGTGTGGTTCGTGCCCACTCGGTCCTGGTCACGGTGTCATGCTTTCAGCTACCTTGCCGGGGAGCGCCGGGATCGTAGCGGCTCAGGCGGGGCGGAGAAGTGTCGGGTTCAGCCAGCCATACCTGGCGGCCCTGAAAGTAGTCGAGCAGCGGCTGCAGGCTGACGCCGGGAATCTCTCGCGCCCACACGACTTTGGAACCATCGATGTCGGCTCCGTTGTAAACCCATTCGCGGTAAGGGACGTGTTGCGGTGAGTAATGGACGATCACCAAATGCGTGCCCGGAATTGCGTTCAGTTGATTGGCAAACTGAACCCGAAACTTAATTGGGTCCCACGGCTCCCGATCGATATTGAAGAATGCGAGCAGCACGACAAAGAGGACAACCACGCGGGTGATACCGACTCCGACGGAACGGTTCCCGGCCTTCCAACGGTGAACGTGCCTCATCCCCTGCGTCAGCAAAGCAAAAATAGTCGCTACCAGCGGGGCAGCGTAATGCAGGTTGAAAGCGGCACGAACCAACAGGAAGGAGAAAAATACCAGCGCCGCCTGTACCACCAGGAGACGAACCCGGCGGTCACGCAGTACCCGCAAGCCGGCCAGTAAAGTGACACTGAGCTGCGGCCAGAGAAAGAAAAACATGGAAAACGTGAGAAGGTAGGCAGCTTTCCGGACACCTTTCGACACGTCCGTTACGCCGCCCATCGCCCAAGAGCGCTGCATGGCGCCGTTGTAAAACTGTTCGAACTGCGGGTTGGCGTAGTGGATAGAGGGGCGCATCTTCTGCCAGGAGAAGGTGGGCGTACTCATGTACGTTTTTTCGTTGACGGCGTAAGGGAAGAGGGTGGCTTTTCCGGTACCCCGCCAGTTGTAGTAGCCCATGAACGCGCCACCAAGAATGCCGACGGCGCAAAGGGGTACGACCACCCGTGACAGCTTCGTCCGCCACGAAACACTTCCACGTCGGAAAAAACGAGCCACAAGAACTACGAAGACCGGCAGGCAAAGAAAAGCGCCTTCAAACGGCCGGCTGTTGGCGAGGATGACCGCGCCTATTCCTAGAATCAGCGAATCCCGCGTTTGCCAGGAGCGAAGAATGCGCGGCAGAGCGCCGACCACCAGCGCCCCTCCGAGGGCGGCCACAAATCCGCCGAGGTAGCTGTTCATCCAGTAGGTGAAAATCGCGACCTTGAACATGGCCAGAATTGCGCCCACCAGGGCCCAGCGCGGCGGCAGCCATCCCTGCAACATCCACAAAATAGCGCCGCACATGGCACCGCCGCTGAGCAGCACACCAATCCAGGGATTGCCGAGCATCTCGCCCAAGGCGAGTGCCATGCCCTGACCCGGCGGATACTTCGACATGTAGGTGGGTTGCTGATTGACGTGAAAGGTGTCGAAGAAGAGCCACATGGGGTGGGTAGGATTGGTGAGCCTCCCATGGGCGAAGGTGTCTCCCGCCAGCAGGTAGCTGAACTCGTCGTGGACCTGGGGGTAGGGCACTGGAAGGAACCAAAAAAAACTGAGCCGGATCACGATGGTCGCCATCGCAACCGCAAGAATTGCCGTCAGCTTGCGTTCTGCCAGGCGCGAACCAAATTCTTCGATCGAGCTGAAGGTGCCGTCTGCGAATCGGGGCACAAAACATGCGAAGACCAGGCAAGCAAAAAAAACCAGATCGCGAACGACTTCTCCCCGGGTAAAGAAGAAAGATAAGAGCCAGTGCATGCGCTAGCGGAGCATTGTCATTACTGCACGGCGCCGGCCGCCGGCAAGGTTGCTGGCGGTAGAAGGCCGTTCTTGCCCAGGTATTCCAGCAGCGCCCCGGCCACCACCTGGTTACCGTACTCGTTGAAGTGAATGTCGTGGGGGAAATAGGCTTTATGGGCGCGGTTTGCCAGCTTCATGGTCTCCATCAGATCGAGCGTCTTCATGCCCCGGGCTGCGGCCAGATCATCCATGACCTGCTGGATCACCCACTTTTCATACTGCGCCTGAAAGGGAAGGTAAACCAGCACAAATGCCGCGCCGTGCTGCTGGCACAAATCGGCAGCGCTGGCATAAATCTGGCGGAAAACGGCCAATCTGTTTTGTTCCTCCACCACCCCATGCCTCCGGCGCATGGCCCGGTCGTAAGCGGTCGAGATCTTGCTCAACCCAAGATCGGCCAATCCCAGCAGGTAGCTGTGCTGCGCGAGCCGGTAATAAAGTGAAAACTGCGGTGGGTGAACCACGAGCTGGTCGCCGTCGAGCGAGAGATATCCTTTAGGCCGTCCATTCGACGGGTTAATTGTCGAAAAGCTCTCCCGGAAATCGTTGTAAAAGGCGCACAGGAGAACCAGGTCAGGGTGATACTTGAGCCCTTCGTCGGCCAGGTAGAGGTATTCCTGATCGGCGCCATAGGCGGGCACGCCCATGTTGATGACTTCAACGTTCTTTAGTGACGACTGCAGAATGTCGGTGAAGCGCTTGGATGGCTCCACGCCGCCAGCGCCGAAGACAAAGGAATCTCCAATGACCACGATGCGGAAGACTCCCGGGGGCTTTTCGTAGGCGTGCTCTACGTCGCGCAGTCCCTTGGAGTTGGTCACGATGAAGTAAGGCTGGGTTTCCTTGTCGTACCGCCGGTGGACGTTGGGCGCAAGCCTCCATCCGGTGATGTTGTCGATGACGATGAGGCGCTCCTGCGAGGTCACGTGGGCATAAATCCGCACGGCCACCTCGAGAAGGCCCAAGGCCAGCAGCGGAACAAGAATGGCAAGAGCGATTTTGCCCAGCCATCGGGACTTCTTAGGGGCGACGGGACTGCGCTCCGCTGCAGGCGCTGCCACGGCAGGAGTATCTTCGGGCTGGCTCGGCCCATTTGCCGTGGATGCGCTATTGGACCTGGTCACGACGGCTGATTTCTTGCGACGATTGCAGGTAATGGCTGATTGTCTCGGCTGCCACCTTGTGTCCTGCGGGTGTCCAGTGCTCGTCGTCGCGGTAGTAGGGAAGCGCCCCGGTTTTCGCGGCTTCGACGAGGTAGGGAGTCAGGTCGAGATATCCGATGTCTGGCGAAATCGAATGCAACGCGCTCATGAGGCGCTCCGGCATGTCGGAGCGCGTCCAATTGCGGCACTCGGAGTTTTCTGAAAACTGGCACAAGTCGTGCATGACCCGGAACTTGGTCGGCACAAAAACGAAAATCAGGCGAGCCCCTTGTGCGGCGCACGATTGGTAAGCGGTGGCAAGGGTCTGTGCCGTTTCGTCTAGAGCGTTCCGCTCCTCTTGCGTCAGCGGCTTGGCACGGTAGCCGAAGTAGGTGTCAAGTTGCTTGCCTTCGGGTGTTGGACAGAGACCGGCGCGCTGCGTGCCCGGAGGCTTGACCTGAGGTTCCAAGAGTCGCTTGACGGCGAGGCTGGCGCTGCGCGTGAACGAGCGTGCCCAGAAGGCGTGCAAAAAATCCGGCGGATGTTCGCGGGCCTTGTGATAGGCGATCACGTCCTGCAGATCGTTGCCTTCAAAAAACATCCAGACCACTGTGCGCGGGCGTAAGGGCAGCGCATAGCGTTTCAGAACGATGAGTTCCTGCAGCGGGCCGTAGGTGGACTGGCCAAGATTGGCGACCACGGCTCGCTGAAGCATCGCCAGTTGCGACGTCCCCAATTCGGTATCGGTGACAGTCAGTCCTTCTACAAACGAGTCGCCGATGACGACGATGTCCGCTCGCTCCAGATCGCGTTGGTTGCGAAAGCCGTTGCGATCGTAGGTCACGTCCCATTGGAACCGGGTCAGGTCCGAGTGAGGAATCTGGTAGCTGGAGGCAATGTCACCTCCCATCGCGGAACCGCTCTGATGGGCATGCGGGCGATGGATGGCCAGTAACTCGGGATCACTAATGTTAGGCGCCCACCACATGTGATAAGGACCGATGACCGTTCGATAATCGAAGATGCCGATTAACGCTGGCAGCTCAATGCAGAAGAGAACGAAGAGGACGGAGGCGACGACAAGTAAGAATCGCTGGAAACTTCGGGATTGCAAGACATTCACGGGATCGACATCTCGCGCTTGCGAAGCCACAGCATCAACGGCACACAGGTGAGGATGGTCATCAGTGACACAATATTTCCCACCGTGCGGTCCCAGGTCCTTCCGAAGTGAATCTCAACGTTACTTGACCCCGCCGGTACCGGCACCAGCATCTGCCCGAGGTCAGGATCAGTCTGCAGACGGATGGCGGTTCCATTCAGCTTTGCCTGCCAGGCGGGATAGCTCAACAAGCGCAGCCTGAGCAGGAGCGGCTGGGCTGCTTCCACGGAAAACATCTTGCGCTCCCCTTGCCACTGTTCAATTTGGATTTGAGCGGCTTGTCCGGGGTCAGCGGCGACCAGAGGCGCAGCTTTGTCCAGCTTCTCCCGTTGGCTTCCGAGCGGGTTACTCCAATCACCGAAGCGGATTGGGTATCCCGATGGGGAATGAGCGTCGGCGATAAGCCCTTCCAGATAGTGGGAATGGTCCCAGGTGACCGTGTGAA
>JBKQKT010000673.1:0-2509 GCA_052147365.1 Candidatus Korobacteraceae bacterium
AATCTGAATTCCATGGACCGCGTTGAGCTGATGAGCGCGCTGGAAGACCGCTACCAGGTGGAGGTGAACGACGCCGACTTCACCCGCGCCAGCACTTTCGCTGATCTGGAACGGCTGCTGCATGGACCGCCGCAGGCGTCACGCAGCCGGTATCGCTATCCGCGCTGGGCGCAACGCTGGCCCATCCCATGGATTCGCAGCTTCATCTATTACCTGCTCACCTGGCCGGCGACGCTCATCATGGCCCACCCTAGGATTGTCGGGCGTGAACACCTGCACGGCATCGCTGGACCGCTGCTGATTACCTGCAATCACGTCACGTACATTGACATCGGCTTTGTCCAGTGGGCGCTCACTCCGCGGCTGCGGCACAAGGTCGCCGTGGGAATGTGGGGCGAGTTGCTGTGGAAGATGTGGCGCCCGCCGCAGGATTGGAACACATTCAGGCGCTGGGCCTGGCGAGCGGGCTACTGGCTGGTGGTGTCGCTGTTCGACGTCTTTCCCCTGCCGCAGCAGTCGGGAGTGCGCGAGAGCTTCGCCTACGCGGGCGAGTCGGTGGACCGCGGCTACAGCGTCGTGGTCTTCCCCGAGGGCGTGCGTACGCCCGATGGCAAGCCGGTGCGGTTTCAAGCTGGTATCGGCATGCTGGCCGCGCGGCTGGATATTCCAGTTGTCCCCATGCGGATTGACGGCCTGTACGAGATGAAGATGGGCGGCCACAAGATTGCGAGCCCGGGCCAACTGACGGTCACAGTCGGCAGGGCGATGCGCTTCCCGCCCGAAACCTCGCCCGAGGAAATTACTCGCCAGCTTGAGCAGGTCACGTGGGCGATGTGACTCGGGAAAGCGAGTCAGATACCGTAATTAAACAGACGAAGAGCGTCCTTGTATGCTTCCTTTGCCGCGACGGCTTTTTTCTGCGCGTCCTGCTCTTTGAAGCCGGCCGCGTCCCAATGCTCCATCGCGATCATGGAGTGGTCAGGTGTGGCGAGAGCTTCCTCTTCACGGATGGCAGCAACCCACGCGTCAACTGCGTCCTTGTAGGCCTGCCGCAAGCGATCATAGTCCGCATTTTCCATAACGGGCATGGTAGATGCGCGGGCCGGATTGGACAATGGGCAAATCCTATCATTCACCGAGAATTAACCTGAGCCAGCTTGGGTGCAGATTCGACCCGGCGCGCCAATGACTCCCAAACGGCAATCGGCGCCCGCAAATTTACTGGCTTGTATTACTCCTCGTGGGCTGGAACTTCGGATCGCCGGACCGCCGCAGGATGAAGCCCATTTCATCTCTCCGCTGCCGCTCGCGCTACGATGCCGCGGCCAACAGGCGGTTACTGCTTGGGCTCGATGGGTGGCAACGCCGATGCCAGTTGCAGATCGATCAAGAGTTGAACCCGCCGGTCCAGCTGATAGAACAGCGCTGTGTTCTGTGGCGTAAGCACCTTGCGAAAGATGGGAACATACTTCAGCCTCAGCTCGGAGACGCCCTGGTCCACAGCGATCCACTTTTTCACAGCATTGTCGGCCTGCGCGTCGGTCAGCACGCCGTTGTTCTGAACGTATTGCTTGATGAGGTCGTACTTGGTGCCGTTGAGCTTGACCAGCTCAGCAATGTACTGGTCGTAGACCGGCCAGAACTTCGCGGCTTCGGCATCGGTCAGCTTCATGTTAGCTGCGATTACCTGCTTGCGCTGCGAGCGAAGGTTCTGCCGCAACATCTGGATGTCCTGGTCGGACAAGGGTTGCTCTTGCCCCGGCACAGCGGACTGCGCTTCATTCTTTGGAGATGTGCTCTGGGCAGCGGCACCGACCGCCAGCGAGCAGGCCGTTGCCAATACCAGAACTAGAGCGCGGGCGATCTTCACGTGAAACATGTGTCTCCCCCTCCCACAGGCAGGACGTCGAGGTGAAAAGTAGTTGGGGTCATTCTCTTGCGAGAGGCACTCTTTAGGCAAGCGCCTTTGCAAACAAGGCGTCCGCCGCGGCCTCTTCTCGGAGGTTTGACCCTCAATTCTGCTGCCGTTACAATACTTCTTTACTTCTTTCCCACCTTGTGGCATATCAGATCCGGATAAGGACCATTCGTGCGCAGTTATACTCGACATCAACTTAAGCAGGACTCGTTCAGGACATCGACAACCGACACCATTTCCTGGGCGGTAGAGCACCAGTCGAAGCTCGTCGCGGCAGGCATCGCGGTCGCCGTGATTGCGGCCGTCGTGCTCGGCGGCTGGTGGTACGTGGACTATCGCGACCAGCAGGCCCAGAGCGAGTTGTCAGCGGCGATTGAGAAGTACAACGCTCCCATCCGCCCGGCGGGCCAGCCGGCCATACCGGGCGAGCTGAGCTTCACCTCGGCGCAGGAGCGCGCCAAGGCCACGAACGCTGAGTTCACCCGCATCGCGGACAAGTACTCGTTTACCCAGTCAGGACGTATCGCCCGCTACTTCGCCGGCATCACCTGTCACGAGGTGGGCGACAACGCCAACGCAGAGAAGGCTTTG